>CAYWCH010000318.1:0-3113 GCA_964456715.1 uncultured Anaerolinea sp.
CCCCAACAGATTACGCACCACCTGGGTTGCCTTCAACCCCGCAGTCTCAATGAGGCGGGCTGAATGTTTGAGATCTTCCTGGTCATCGGGAAGATCGGCAGCCAGTATTTGTGCGTTGGCAATGATCGAGGTTAGCGGGTTGTTGATCTCGTGGGCCACTCCAGCTGCCAACTGGCCGACTGCAGCCAATTTTTCGCTCTGGATCAGTTCAGCTTCCAACCGGCGCTTTTCGGTGATATTTTCTTCAAGAAGAATCACCTGGTCGCATTGCCCATCATCGTCCGCAACAGGATAAGCATGGATTTCCCACTCCTGGCTGCTGCGGTCTTTCTGCAGGTAATGTACCTTGCGAATATTTGGCTTTTTCGTTGAAAACGTCTTGGCAACCAGGCATCCCGGGCAAGCTGAGTTCAGGTGATAAAGCCCAGCAAAGCACTTCTGACCCACCAATTCCTGCGGACGCTGATCTGCGCGTTCTGCACGGCTCTGGTTGACCGCCATCAAACGATAGTCGGCATCAATGATGTAAAAGGATTCCGGAATATTATCAAACAATGTTCGCAGGGTATTACGTGAATTCAACAATTGCTGTTCTTTATATGCCATTTGATCGTGGTTGTCTTCCAACTGCTCGATCAGCCGCGTGGAATAAGTGCGGCTGGCCAGCGCGTCAATGAACAACGTGAATATCGCCCGGTGGAATTTATCCAAGGGTGAGTATGGACAATTGCCTATTGCCAGGATTCCGAATAATTGCGATTGGAAGATCAATGGAGCGCAGGTGATCGAGCGGATCGGGATACCGTCCACCGAATCCACCTTTAGATTCACCCCTTCGGCCGAATCCAGGGAGCGATCGATCATCTTTAAATCCTGGTAGCATTCATGCAAAATGCCGGAGGTCAGATCAACTGTCTCCTGTGAAAGATCGCTCTCACCCTTCCGGGCATATTTCTTAACTGCCTGGGTACCCCCCTCAGAATCTGTTACCAGGAGAATGGAGAATTCATTTTCAAATATCTGCGCGAGCGCCACCAAAAAAAGGCCCTGGCAATCTTCCAGGCCCAACCTTGAATCATTCAACTTTCCCAGTAGGCGAATCGCATCGAGGGTTATTTGTTCATTTGTTATGCTTTTAATCTCAACCATTAATTCTCTTCATCTCGGATCGTATACCCGAACCCGGACACAGTTTCAATAAAGATCGGGTTCTTGGGATCCGGCTCGATCCTTTCACGGAGGTTTTTAATGTGCACCCTGACCAAATCCGGACTTCCGGAATCCAGGGGGTAATTCCAGACTTCATCCAGCAGCCGGGCTGGTGAGAAAACTTCGCCAACATTACGCATCATGTGGAATAAAAGATCATATTGGATGGGTGTCAACCTGATCTTCGCTCCAGTCGGCATGGTCAGCTCGAATGTGCGTGTGTCGAGTTGATATCCTTTAACAGCCACGACCGGCGTGCCGCCCGTCAGATTGGCGCCCGGGTGTTTGCTGCTCCGTGTTTCATTGGAGTGTGGAAATTCCGATCTGCGGATGATCGCGCGGATGCGCAGGATGAACTCATTTACATTAAATGGCTTGCCCAGGTAATCGTCAGCGCCGGCGAGGAAACCCAGCACCTTGTCTTCATCCTTGGTTCTGGCAGTCAAGATCAGGATGGGAATATCCGTAATTAACGGATCGGCACGCATTTCCTTACAGACGGTCAAACCATCCATTCCAGGCATGATCAGGTCAAGTACTACAAGGTTGGGCATGTGGCGTTTCGCCAACTGCAGCCCCTCGACGCCGGTGCGTGCCAGGATCACCCTGAAATTCTCACGCCTCAAACAATGTTCGATCGTTTGTGCGACCAGGTCTTCATCTTCGATCACAAGAACGCTTTTCTGATCCATGTTTTCTCCCTTTTCATTGGGATTGTTCTGGAAAACTCGTCTACTAGTAATTATACATAAAATCAAAAAGGTAGTTTATGTCAAATTAACATTTGTAAGGTTAATGTAATGTCATTTTTATTGCAGCTTGCAGGCCTCCACCGTTCTGCGCAGCGCTTCATCGATACCATTTTTCCCATATCCTAGAGCCATTTGAGAAGGGATGGGGTCAAAAAAGGTCATGGCGGATTGAAGTTTGATCAACGCCAGCGGATCCAAACCACTTTCCCTGCCTTGCAAGAAATGTCCGAGTTTGACGAAGAAAGTCCCTGCGGTTACGATCCAGTTCGGTAAAGTCACCACCTTTTTGGCGGTACCCAGGTTGCGGTTAATGCGTTCAAGCAGTTCCACCCAGGTGAGGTTCTCACCGCCGATCAGGTAACGTTGACCACCTTCCCCCTTTTCCACCGCGCCGGCAATCGCCTCAGCCACGTGTTCAACGGTGATGCAATTGGTTCCGCCGCGAGTGTAGAAGAGGATTGGCGTGAACTGAATGTAATTGATCAGCGGTTTCCACAACGGAGTTCGTCCCGGCATGGCGCCGAAGATGTATGGCAGCTGCAGGATCATCACCTGCATTTCGTTTCCACCAGCCTCGATGGCAGCGGTTTCCTGTTCCACCCGGCTGCGGATGTAGGGGTGACGCTGACTGAGCCTTAATTGCGGCCAGGCACGGTCGAAATGGGCAAAATAGGAGCCCAAAACAATCCCCCTTTTCACCCCGGCTTTGCGCGCCAGTGTGAGCAGGCGCACTGTGGCTTCGACGTTATGTTTGTAGAAGAATGGATATGACGGCGCCTTCGGGGTCAACCGGTCGTCGGCACCGGCGGCGTAGACCACCGCATCCTGCCCATTGAGCAGAACCATTACCTCCGCATCAGACAACTGGTTGAGGTCAGCCAGTTGTATCTTCACCTCGGGCGGGAAGAGCCCATCCGCGGGCAACGGCGGCAGCGCCAGGATGGTGACGTGATGTCCGCGCTTGAGCAACTCACGCACAGCGTGATAACCCAAAAATCCGGTGCCTCCCACCAATAAAACATTTAGAGATTTTGCCATTCTTTCACCTCATAAAAAAAGAAAACCCGCCATGAGGCGGGAGATTATCAAGTTTCGATATGGAGTGAATCGACGATACCCACGATCACCGAGATGATGCAGGCGTCGGGGTTT
>CAYWCH010000319.1:0-3102 GCA_964456715.1 uncultured Anaerolinea sp.
CTGAACTCGTATTCGAAATCGGAAAACACGCGCAACCCACGCACCATCACCTGGGCGCCGATATTCTTGCAGAAATTGACCGTGAGGCCGGAGTATCCGGTGACCTTGATCTTGTCATTACCGGTAAAAACATCACGGACCATTGCCAATCGTTCTTCAGGTGAAAAGAGAAAATTCTTCAACGGTTTATCGTAAACGGCAATGACCAATTCATCGACCAGTTTGGACGCGCGGATGGCAATGTCGATGTGACCGTTGTGGATGGGATCGAACGAACCGGGGAAAACAGCACGAATCATTTTTATCCTTAACTCAGATCAGAATTCGTATTTGTCCAGAATTCAGTCAATTTACCCTTCAACATCTGGTTTTCAGGGGCTGCCAGTTCGGGATCTTTCTTGAACAGGTCCTGCGCCAGGTTACGCGATTTCTCTATGGTCTTGATGTCCATGATACTGGTCAGTTTAAGTTCACCGAAACCGGATTGGCGGAAGCCGATGAAATCACCGGGTCCGCGCTGCTGCAGGTCTTTTTCGGCGAGCACGAAACCGTCATTGGTCTGGGTCATGACCATGAGGCGCTCGTTCTCAACAGCGTCCTCGCGGTCGGGGATGAGCAGGCAGAAAGCCTGGTCGGAACCGCGGCCGACGCGTCCGCGCAGTTGGTGCAACTGGGCGAGACCGAAGCGGTTGGCGCCTTCGATGAGCATGACCGTAGCGTTGGGCACGTCCACGCCGACCTCGATTACCGTGGTTGAGACGAGGATGTGGAATTCCTTGTTGCGGAAGCGTTTCATCACGGCTTCTTTTTCGTCCGGTTTCATGCGGCCGTGCAGCAACCCGAGTTTGAGATCGGGGAAGACACCCTTCTGGAGCTTTTCATGTTCATCGACGGCTGCTTTTACTTCGTCGTTGTCTTCATTGGCTTCGATCAGCGGGTAAACGATGAAAGCCTGGTTACCCTGTTCGATCTGCGATTGGATCATCTGGTAGGCGCGCTCGCGTTCAACCGGGGGGAGCACGTGGGTTTCAACCGGCTGGCGGCCAGCGGGCATCTCATCGATGATCGAAAGATCGAGATCGCCGTAGAGTGTAAGCGCCAGTGAACGCGGGATGGGGGTGGCCGTCATCACCAGCAGGTGAGGCGATTCACCCTTTTGGCGCAGGGCAGCGCGCTGGGCGATGCCGAAGCGGTGCTGTTCGTCGATCACCACAAGCTGTAAGTCTTTGAACTTAACGGGGTCCTCGATCAGTGCGTGGGTTCCGATGAGCAACTTGATTGAACCGTCTTCCAACCCGGCGCGGATGGCGTCGCGGTCGGCCGTGGAGGTGTCGCCGGTCAGCAGGCGGATCGATTCGGGTTTGAGAGCGGTCGAGTCGCCCATAGCCGTGCTCAGTTTTTGCATGGTTTGATAATGCTGTTCGGCCAGGATGCTGGTAGGCGCCATGATGGCACTCTGCGCGCCAGCCAACGCGATGATATTGGCAGTCAGTGCAGCGATCACGGTTTTACCGGAACCGACGTCGCCCTGGAGCAGGCGGTTCATCGGGCTGCCGGAATCGAGATCTTCGCGGATCTCACCCATTACCTTTTGCTGGGCGTTGGTCAGGGCAAAGGGCAGGGTACCGGTAAGTGTTGAAAGTGTTTCATCAGCAATGGTGTATTTCCGTGCGGTGGCTGCGTGCCAGTTCTGTTTTTGCTGCAGCACACCCAATTGCAGCAGGAAGATCTCGTCAAACGAAAGACGTTCGCGCGCTGAGTTCAGCAACTCGTGGCTAGAGGGATAATGCACCTGGTGCAGGGCCACGGGCAGGTCGATGACGTTAGCCGCACGTTTGATCTCGGAGGGCATGAAATCGACGACGCGGTTGCAATAGAAGTTGATCACCTGGTGGATGTCGCGGCGGATCTCGTTTTGCGTCAGGCCGGCGGTTAATGGGTAAACCGGGATGATGCCGTTCGTACTCAGGTGGGCTTTTTCCAGCGGTTCGAAATCGGGGTTGGCCATTTGCAGGCGACCCAGGTACATGTCCACTTTGCCGGAGATCACCAGTTGCGTACCGCGTTTGAAGCGGTTCTCGAGGTATGACGCCGCTTCTCCGCGCCTGAAAAAGACCAGGCGAAGGAAACCGGTGCCATCGCTGACAACCACTTCCATGCGGGTCATGTTGCGACCCTTCAACTGAGTGGTCATCGAACTTTGCACGGTGGCGATGATGGTTAACTCGTCACCGTATTGAAGGCGGTTGATGGGTTTCAACTGGCTGTAATCGTCGTAACGGCGCGGGAAGTAGTAGAGCAAATCCCCGAGCGATTTCACGCCAACCGATTCGTATTTTTCAGCCATCGCTTTCCCCACGCCGGTAAGCACGGTCAACGGGGCATTCATGCCAACGTTCGGACCTGCCGCAGCAGTCGTTGCAGGTTGAACGGTGGCAGATGCTGAGGTGGAGACTCAGGTTTGCTTGGAGCGACCGGGGTTGTGGGCGGTTGCGCCGGCCTGGCAGCGGGGATGGATGCAACAGCCGGTTTGCTCTTCCCTAACTTGGTTTCCACTTCATCGCTCTTGGCGTAGTGAAAGTACGGGAGCATCATTTGCAACGTCTGAGCGATGTTCGCGTCGCCGGGATAGAAGGCTTTTAATTTCTTCAACATCACAGAAATGGCTTGTGAGCGCTGCTGATCGGATGACGTTTCATAATCTGCAAAAGCATCCCGTATCGCTGTGGTCACTTCCTCGGGAAGAGCTTCAGATTGGGCTTCCTGGAACCAGGAGGGAATGTACTTCTGAAACCCGCCAATTACAGCGTGATTGCTGAAATTAAATTGCTTACCTTCAAGCTGGATGATCTTTAAAAGTTGATTAATGGATGCAGGCATACCTTATTTTACACCAAAGAATTGCACAATTTTCTATTGTTGTTTTGCGATCAGGAGGTTCAGAGTTGTTCCATCACCACAATTCCGAATCCGCGCGGTCCGATCATGGACGCCAGAAATGGATTGATCGGGTACTCAGAATACGCAGCGCCCGGGTAGTTTTCATCAATGTGCTGCCGCAGGAAACGGGATTCAGAAAGGCTGGAATGGGCGGGCTGGATC
>CAYWCH010000320.1:0-235 GCA_964456715.1 uncultured Anaerolinea sp.
GTCGCCGGAGGACCTTTATTCACCGAGGATTACGATCAATTTGACTATGTGGATTACCTTGTTCTCAACGAAGGTGAGATCACACTGCCGCTCTTTATTAATGATTTCCTTACGGGCAAGGCGAAGAGAATCTACAAGACCGACCAGTATGCCGATATGAGTCACTCCCCATTACCGGATATCTCTCTGATCAAGTTGAAAAACTACGATTGCATGAGCATCCAATTCTCGCGCG
>CAYWCH010000320.1:245-3101 GCA_964456715.1 uncultured Anaerolinea sp.
GATTTCTGTAACGTAACTGCGTTGCTGGGTCACTCACCACGCTTGAAAACTAGTCAACAGATCCTTGCCGAATTAGACCAGCTCTACAACGCCGGCTGGAGAAGAAACATCTTTTTTGTGGATGACAACTTCATTGGTAATAAGAAAGTTCTAAAAGAGGAGATCCTCCCCGCTCTGATCGAATGGCGTAAAGGCAAGAGCGGCTGCAATTTCCTCACAGAAGCTTCCATCAATCTAGCGGACGATCCTGAACTGATGAAACTATTGGTCGATTCTGGTTTTATGTCAGTGTTCATTGGGGTTGAAACACCCGATGAAGTGAGTCTGCAAACCTGCAATAAGAAACAGAATACCAAGCGCGACATGATAAATGATATCCATAGTATCCAGCGCGCGGGTATTCAAGTAATGGCCGGATTCATTGTTGGATTTGACAGTGATACTCCCTCGATCTTCAACCGCATGGTTGATTTCATACAAAAGAGTGGCATAGTAACCGCCATGGTGGGTCTACTGCAAGCGCCTAATAGCACCGAACTGTATCGCAGGCTTGATAACCAAGGTCGCATCATCAAGGAAATGACTGGTGATAATACCGATGGCACCACCAACATAGTCCCTGTCATGGATGCCAATATTTTGAGGAAAGGTTACCTGTCAATTCTTGATAAGATCTATTCGCGGAAACTGTATTATCAGCGCGTGAAGACCTTCCTGCGCGATTATCATCCACAGAAAGCGAACGTCACGATCGAGTTTTCCGAAGTGATGGCATTAATAAAAACGATGATCATTCTGGGACTGAATCCCAAAGAAGCGCTTTACTATTGGGATCTCTTCTTTTGGACATTGTTTAAATTTCCAAACAAATTCCCCCTGGCCATCACTTTGACAGTATACGGTTATCACTTTAGAAGCATCAATACCAAGAACCGTAAAGCTGTCCTGCAACAGCTTCCAAGAACAGCGCCAAAAGACGCACTATCTGTTCCTTCCTGAGCGTTAACCGGAGAGCCTGCCCCTCTCCGGTTATTCTATTCCAAACTCAATCAGAATTGGATCATGATCGCTGGTTTGATCTTCTTTCTGCTTCCAGGTATTAATATGAACCGGCTGGACTGTCAAAATGGATTGGGTTAAATCAGGCGTGATCAGGATTTGATCAAAAAGACTGGCGTTGCCTTCGAAAATGAATGAATAAGTTTCTTTTTCATCCATCCATTCAGAGGTATTGATCAATCCATAGTCAGTCAATTGCGCTAATGTTGTTGACCAGGGCGTGTCGTTGAAGTCTCCCAAAACGATGACTGAGGCATGTGTGTCCAACCCCTTGATTCTGTTAACCACGTTAACAATCCACCGGGCTTGTTCGATCCTCTTGTCCTCTTCAGGCTTCACCGGGGGTTGGATGGCGCCGAACAACGGCGAATTCAGATTATTCGATACGAGGTGAACGCCAATGACATAGAAGGACTGATCCTCAAATCGGAACATCGCTATTGTTGGGATGCGGCTGTTCGAAAATGCCTGCAAGTCATTCGTAAATAGCTCGTTCGCGTTTTTGACCCATTCCAAACCCCGATCATTTCGGTAGAGGATCACTGTTCGAATATTTCCACCCTGCGCTCCGCCGTTAGAGTTATCCTCTACCATTGGGTCGACATAATGATAGAGCACATCGCCATTTTCATAGAGTTGGCCGATCAATGCTTTAAGATTCTTCTCTGCACTGGTCACTCCATCGTCTTCCAATGCGCTGTCATCCTGAACTTCCTGCAACACAAGGATATCCGGTAACCCAAGATACTTATCGATTTGTGTGGCTAAAGTATTAAGCTTCTCCACATTAAATCTGCTGAAATTATGGATGTTGTATGTAGCAACCCGAAGTACCCCTAGAGATGCAGATTGTAAAGCGTCTGATTTGATCCTGTCTTTTGATATGACACCCAATGAATTAACTTGTTTGATACGATAATTTTCGTACTCATAATCCAATATACCGATTATTGGTTGTTCGATCCGATCACCAATCTGGATCTTTTTCTTATAGGTTGATGGTATCTCAACAAGAAGCTTTTCTGGATTACTGTCAGTGACGCTGGTGAGCAAGGCACCATCATTGGATATCGTGTTTTGATCCACCATATCCTGAGGAATGATGAAAAACTCATCGTAAGAATTCCTGGCCTCGACCACAACAGCGTTTGCGATCTCCACTCTCATTCCTTCGAGACTCTCGTAGAAATCCAATCCGTCCGTCTGCGGATCAAAATTAGTCATTTGATCATCATCGATAATTCTGTTTGGGGGTATTCGACCATTCATCCCGATAACCACAGGCTCCGGAAGATCATAGTTCTCAGAAATCAGGTTGACTTTTTCTGCGACAATTTCTGTTATGGATAAGTTATCTACAGAATCATCACCTGGAGTGAACTCAGAAATCCTTCCGCTTACTTCCACCAGATCACCCGGAATCACGTCGGGGTAGGTTTTGGTAAAGATGAATATTCCTTCAGAAGAACACTCCTTTTCGTCGGGAACAGGTTCTTGCATAAAGAAGCCCTTGTCTGTTTTCCAGGTCACAATTCCAGTGACATCATGAACAGAACTGCCTTCCAGAGGTGAGATATGCCCGCATCCTTGAATATCGTGGATGGATAACTCCCCAGAGACAATTTCCGGATTACTCTCCTGAAAATTGCACGAGACCAACAGAAGAATGATTGGAATACCGATAATTCGATTGATCTTCATTACGTTGCCTTTTATGAAAAGATTTCTTAATTGTATAATGAACTCACTTAATCTTTCCAATTTTTGGAGGGTCATATGTCAAAATTCGTTGCTGCA
>CAYWCH010000321.1:0-1875 GCA_964456715.1 uncultured Anaerolinea sp.
CCGAACGGTGAAAAAGGTTTACCTGGCACTGGTGGACGGCAAACCACCCACACCGGTGGGACGGATCGAAGCTGAGATCGCGCGCGATCCTTCACACCGAAAGAAAATGGCCGTAGTTTCCGAAGGGCGGGGGCGACCGGCTGTAACTGAATATAAAACTTTAGAGCAATTTGAACGACACACTTTGATCGAAGCTCATCCTTTAACAGGCAGAACGCATCAGATCAGACTGCACCTGGCGTTTCTTGGTTGTCCGATCGTTGGCGATACTGTATATGGAAGGAAAGCACCAACCATCGAAATGAATCGCCACTTCCTGCATGCCGCCAAGATCAGTGTGCGGCTGCCGGGTGAAAAGGAACCGCGCAGTTTTGAAGCACCGCTCCCGGATGAATTACAAATAGTACTTGATCAACTTCGAGGAAAGTAAACATGGACTATATCGATCTACGCTCAGATACGGTGACCCATCCGACCCCTGAAATGCGTGATGCCATGGCTAAAGCAGCCGTCGGCGACGATGTGCTGAATGAGGACCCTACGATCAACCAGTTGCAGGATCTGGCAGCCGGAAAAATGGGCAAGGAAGCCGGACTCTTCGTTCCATCGGGAACGATGGGAAACCTGCTCGCAGTGCTGACCCATTGCCAGCGCGGTGATGAAGTGTTGATGGGTACCCTGGGGCATACTTTTCTTTTTGAGGGCGGTGGAATTTCAGCGCTGGGAGGAGTTTTTCCTCATTTGCTGCCGAACCAACCCGATGGTACGCTTGCCATCAATGATATCGCGGCTGGGATTCGTCCGAATGACATCCACCAACCACCCACGCGGTTGCTGATCCTGGAGAATACCCACAACCGTTGTGGTGGGGTGGCATTGACCAAGCAGTATATGGATCAGGCGGCTGACCTTGTCCATATGCGCGGTATGCTGCTGCATATCGATGGCGCGCGCATTTTCAACGCAGCCACCGCATTAAAAATGGAACCGGCGAAACTGGTCGAAAAATGTAACAGCATCACCTTCTGCCTAAGTAAAGGGTTATGCGCACCGGTCGGCTCAGTTTTATGCGGCGACCGGGATTTCATTCAAAAAGCCAGACGAATCCGCAAGATGCTGGGCGGGGGTATGCGCCAGGCGGGGGTTTTGGCTGCTGCCGGGATCATCGCGATCGAAAAGATGTCCACCCGATTGGGAGAAGACCATCACCGCGCCAAGCACCTTGCTGAAGGCTTGGCAAGAATCCCGGCAATCCGTTTTGAGATGGGAATGCCACAGACGAACATGGTTTTTCCGTCGTTGGCAGAGGACTGCAAACTGACAGCGGCTGAGGTGGCTCAAAAGCTTTTGACAGACGGGATCAAGGTAGGCGTGGTGGGTGAGAAAAAATTCCGCATGGTTACCCATTACTGGATCGGCGATGAGGCCATCGAAAGAACGATCCGCGGCTTTGAAAGAGCACTGGGCTGAGCGGTTTTTGAGCCATTCCCATAATCATGCAGCATTATTGATATAATTAATTAGAAAACGATCATTCTTTAGTGAAGGAAAATTCAATGGCAACGTTTATTACGATTCACGAAATCGATGAAGCGACAAGTTTTATCCGTTCAAAGGTTAAGATTGAACCAAAAATTGGCTTGGTGCTTGGTTCCGGGCTGGGTGGGTTGGCTGACGATGTTAAGAATCCCGTGATCATTCCGTTCAAGGAAATCCCACACTGGCCTGTATCTACCATCCAAGGTCACGTCGGGCATTTGTTGATCGGTGAACTCTATGGAAAACCCGCGATGGTGATGCAGGGTCGCGTTCACTATTATGAAGGCTATCCAATGGATCAGGTGACCTTCCCGATCAGAGTGATGCAGCGGTTGG
>CAYWCH010000321.1:1885-3098 GCA_964456715.1 uncultured Anaerolinea sp.
GCAGACGATTATCCTCACCAACGCCGCCGGCGCCACCAATCCGGATTACACACCAGGTGACGTGATGGTCTTGAAGGATCACATTGCGTTGATCGGAATGGCCGGGTTGAATCCGTTACGTGGTCCGAACCTCGAAGAATTTGGTCCACGCTTCCCGGATATGAGCCAGCCCTACGATCGTGAATTGATCAAGCTGGCCCACCAGGTTGCCAAGGATAACAAGGTTTATTTACACGAAGGGGTTTACGTCTGCCTCTCCGGGCCGTCGTTCGAATCACCCGCAGATCTGCGCTTCCTGCGCGGTATCGGCGCGGATGCCGTCGGTATGTCAACCGTGCCCGAGACCATCGTGGCGCGGCATGGCGGAACACGCGTGCTGGCGTTTTCAGGGATCAGCAACAAGGCAAACCTGGATGGCAGTACGGAAACGACTCACGAAGAAGTGCTGCAGGCAGGAAAATTGATCGTTCCCAAACTGAGCAGTATCATCCGCGGCGTCATCGAAACGATGAAGTAAGGCGGAATGCGTAAATGATGGCATTATTGCGATTCATCGTCAGGTTTGAGACACTCCTCTACATCCTTTTGGGCGTGGTGGTTGCATTTACAATTCGGAGCATCTTCACCTCGTGGAAGCAGTGGCGGACTGCGTTATTTGGCATCGAAAAGGAAAAATCTCAGAGCACTTTCAACCAGGGACTAACGATCGTCATTTTTTGCGCGTTCCTGGCATTGACCGTGTTCATCCTGACCACCTTTGTCGCGCCCGGTGTGCCAAACCTGGCACAGGTGGCCACACCGACGGTTGATCTGACCGCACAGGCAACAGTCGCGCAGGGGGTGGCCTTGCAGGTGACGCAAACGACATCGGGATTGATTCCGACGCTCAACACAGTCTTCGACAAGGGGTGTATCGCCGGTCAGATCGAATGGACCAATCCCACGGATGGATCTGTCATCAGTGGATCAGTGATTCTGGAAGGCACCGTGAACGTGGATGACCTGGGGTACTACAAGTATGAGTATGCCGTTGCCGGAAGTGATGTTTGGAAAACCATCGCAGCGGGAAGCAGCAAGGTGGTTGAAGGACCGCTGGGGGGTACCTGGGATACCACCGCGGATGATATCATCCCCGGCGATTACCAACTACGATTGATCGTGTATGACCACGCCAATAACGTATATCCGGAATGCATGATCAACATTACAATCG
>CAYWCH010000322.1:0-3085 GCA_964456715.1 uncultured Anaerolinea sp.
TTTACAGCTATCGTCGGGCAGGAACGCATGCGTCGCGCCCTGGTCCTGAATGCCGTTGACCCCCGTATTGGTGGCGTGCTGATCCGTGGAGAACGCGGCACCGCCAAATCCACCGCTGCGCGCGCCCTGGCAGCCCTGCTGCCTTCGGTTAAAGTGGTGGCTGACTGCCGCTTTGGCTGCGATCCTGATCGCCCCACCACCTGGTGCACCGAATGCCGCGAACGCCACGAAAAGGGTGAGAAACTGCCCGTCGTTGATAAAATGACCCCCTTCGTCAACCTGCCGGTTTCGGCCACTGAAGACCGCGTGGTTGGCACTCTGGATATTGAAAAAGCAATTCAAAAAGGCGTCCGCTCCTTCGAACCCGGTGTTTTAGCCGCTGCCAACCGCGGCATGCTCTACATTGACGAAGTTAACCTACTCGATGATCACGTTGTGGACGTGCTGCTGGATGCTGCCGCCATGGGTGTGAACATCGTCGAACGTGAAGGTATCTCCTTTTCGCACCCCGCCCGCTTCATCCTTGTGGGTACCATGAATCCTGAGGAAGGTGACCTGCGTCCGCAATTATTGGACCGCTTTGCCCTCTCCGTTGAAATCCACGGCATCCGCGATGCCCGTGAACGCGTGCAGATCATGGAACGCAACATCGCCTTTGAAGGCGATTCACTGCAGTTCCGTGAAGACTGGATGGAGAAGGAAAAAGAACTCTCCGACCAGATCGACCGCGGCCGCAAACTGGTGGATGAAGTCACTTACAGCAAACAGAACCTGCTTTCCATTGCCGCTCTAACCGCATCGTTGAATGTGGATGGACACCGTTCCGACCTGGTCATCCTCAAAACCGCGCGCGCCCAGGCCGCCTTTGACGGCCGCACCATGATCAACGACCGCGACATCGCCCTCGCCGCCGAACTGGCGCTGCCTCACCGCATGAAGGGTGGCCCCTTCCAACGCGACGAAATGGGCATGGAAGAGCTTCATGAACGTATCGAGCAGCTTACCAATGCCACGGCCTCGCACACTCAAAAGGAATCCTCTTCGGAACTGGACGAGGAGGGCGGTTCTTCCTCAAAAAAAGTGTAACGCCGGAAGAGTCCGGCGAGCAGACCCCCCAGGAGGGGACCCCTCAACCCACCGAACAAAACATCTTCAACCAGGGTGATCCCAACTGGTGGAGCGGGGGCAAGAAGATATCCAACGGCGAGGAGTTCAATCCCCGCAAACTGGACACCCCATTAGACAAAATGATGCGTTCCTACGCCGGCCGCCGTTCGGTGACACACACCGAGCGTAAACGTGGTCGTTACATCCAATCGCGTCCGGCCAACGGCCGGGTCGATGATCTGGCATTTGACGCCACCCTGCGCGCCGCGGCTCCCTTCCAAAACGAACGCAGCGAGATCAAAGACACCAACCGGGTGGCTTTTGCCATTCGCCCCGGCGATTACATGAAGAAGATCCGGGTGCGCCGTGCTGCCAACCTGATCCTCTTCCTGGTGGATGCCTCGTGGTCGATGGCCGTGGCCGAACGCATGGCAGCAACCAAAGGCGCCATCATGTCGCTGCTGACAGACGCCTATCAACGCCGCGACCGGGTCGGTTTGATCGTCTTCCAGAAGAACAAAGCCACGCTCGTCCTCCCCCCAACCAACTCGGTCCTTCTGGCACAGGAAGCGCTCTCAGATGTGCCAGTCGGCGGCAAAACTCCGCTTTCAGCCGGTTTGATGATGTCTTACGAAGTGCTCCGCAAGGAAAAGATCCTCCACCCCGACGTGATGCCCCTCCTGATCATCCTCACCGATGGCGCCGGGAACGTGCCGATCGGGCATTTACCCCCCCAGGAAGAAGCGCACCAATTCGCTGAAATGATCGCCCGCGAGAAGATCCATTCGGTGGTCATCAACATGGAACATGCCGCATTTGATCAAGGACTGGCGCAAGCCCTTGCAGATCACCTGGAATGCCCCTGCTACACCATCACCGATCTCAAAGCTGAAAGTCTCTTCGTTACAGTACAAAAAGAGATCCGTCAGGCAAACAGCTCACCGGCGTTGGATTTTAAAAAGTGATCAGCCGACATCCTTGCACTGACTTATCCTTGCCACGGATTCTGCGTGGTGATAATATGAAGGACGGAGCCTTGGAACCACATGGGAGAAGTTGATTACAAAGTAGCGCGCTTACGCCGGACGCTGCTGATCATCATTCTATCGACCATTCCCCTGTATTTACTGGGAGTGATCGTTTTATGGGTCGCCAGATCTTCGGTGGACACACGTACCCCGACTCCCACTTCGAATATTATTTACGTCACCGCCACCAATCCCCCCACCGCTACCGGTTTACCTCCAACAAAATTTCCCACCAAAACAAAGGGTCCAACGGCAACCCGCACCCCCACACGCACTGTGACTGCCACTGCCACCCTGATGCCGACCATTACAGACACACCACTTCCCCCCACCGACACAGCCACATTGGAACCCACCTTTACCGATACAACAGCCCCGACGATCGAACCAACGATCGAACCCATCCCTTGATCTCAAAACAGGAAAATCAATTCATGGATGATCTTGCACTGTTTCTTACCCAGTTGATCTCATTGCCCGGTCTATCAGGATACGAAAGCCCGGTCAGAGAGGTCATATCCAACCGTTGGCGCCCTCTTGTGGACGAACTGACGGTCAGCAAGCTCGGCAGCCTGCACGGATTGAAGCGCGCTTCCACCGGAAAACCGCAGGGAAGGATCATGCTCGCTGCTCACATGGATGCCATCGGTTTGATGGTGAGTGGTTACAACGAAAACCTGCTCCGTGTCACACAGATCGGCGGCGTCGATCCACGGATCCTCCCCGGGCAATCAGTCACCGTTCACGGTAAAAAAGATCTGCCGGGTATCGCCATTTTGCTGCCCGACCGGCTGGTGACAGAAGCGCACCGTGAAAAAAGCCCGGTTCTGGAACGGATCTTTATCGATACCGGCTTGAATGAAACTGAGTTAAAAGCAGCCGTCGAAGTAGGCAGCCCGGTTTCCTTTGCGACACCTCCCACCCCCATGGAAGGTGGAATCCTGGCCGGT
>CAYWCH010000323.1:0-3018 GCA_964456715.1 uncultured Anaerolinea sp.
CGATATTTTCAGAGTAAGTCGAACTATCCAATAGCCTCCGGCTATTGGAAATTACACACTGTCGCTGCTCCCGGGATAATTGTGGGTCTAATTCCCCGCACCCGGGGGCGCAACTTCCTTTGGATACCCCGCTGCTTTCAGCGGGGTTGTTCATTTGTTTTTCACATCAAAGCCTGTCATCGAACATATAACGAAAAGCGCCTGCCATACTAAAAATACAGCAGGCGCTTCAAAAAACACGACTTGATGCTATTTTGCTTTATTTTTTATGAAGCCGTTCCACAAAGGCTTCAATTCTTGTCTTGAGCTGTCCCGCATCCTGCTGAGAGTAATCGGTTTCCAGCAGAATGGTCGGGATTCCCGAGGTTTCCAGGTCTTTGGCCACCGGACCGCTTTCCATAATATAGGGTTGACAGAATTGCAGGCTGTAATAAATGACGCCGTCCGCCTTGAGCTTCTTGCCCATGTCTTTAATGTAGGCTGTCCGCGAGGGATTCGGCGTGAAAATCGCGCAGTCGATATTGAAATATCTTTCGGTAATATCATCCAGCAGATCATCAACGGTTTTGCCTTTTGGCTGAGTCATCCAGCGCGCGCCGCGTTCGCCCACGCAGGATTCCTCGCCCACAATGACCGCGTTGACAGATTCGATGAGCATGGGCAGTTTCCAGTTGGGCACGGCCATGGGACAGCCGGAAACAATGAGCCTTGTCGTTCCTTTCGGGAAGACGCCTGTGCCTTTCTTCACTCTTTCTTCGAGTTCGTCACAGAGCTTGTTGACCGAGTCGGTAAAGCGCACCGGGTCGTCATAGAAGAAAACCTGATTGACCAGCAGAGCGTCCAGCCCGGAAATCGGCGCGGGATCGGCGGCGCGCAGGTCGGTCAGCCTTTTAACGGCGGCGCGTTTTGCGTTGACGATTTCGGTGCCTTTTTTCAGGGATTCCGCGGTGACTTTTTTCCCGCTGACTTTCTCCAGCTTGGCGATCAGTTTCCGGTATTCCTCCTTGAGCAAGGCCCTGCCGGCGTCTGATTTCATCTGGGGCATGTCCATCACATACAAGTCCTTGACCAGCGGAGCCAGCATTTCATAGGACTTCTTCTTGCCGTCGCAGGTGTTTTCGCCCACCACGACATCGCTTGCCTCCAGGTAGGGACAGACTTTTCCGAGTTTAAAACCGAAAGCAGACTTGATCAGCGCGCAGGTGTTTCTGGGTAACAGCGTTTCCGCGCCTTCAAAATTGAACTCCGCTCCGGCGCACAGGCCGACGGATACGCCATCCACCGCAAGAATCAGTTCTTCGGGCACGAAAACGCAGTACGACCCGATCACCTTCCGTCCTTGTGCCTTGGCATCCATCAGTTCCTTGATCCGCAGGCCATGCACTTCGCTCATCACAAAATCAAAATACTTCATGCCTTCCGGCCGATTTTTCTGCGAAAGATAAATATCCGTATAGGCGCCGCCGAGAACGGACAGAAGCGCGTCATGACTTTTCAAATCCAATCCCAGTTCCGACCACATGGTTGTATAATCCGCCATAATATTCCTCCTGATGATTTTTTTTATTTGGACAGTCTGCATGTTTGAGCAACATTGCCTTGAACAATTTCAAAGCATGATGCAGACGGCCGCAAATCTGCGCCCTTCTATCATTAAAGCTGCGATGTGCGCCAATGAATAAAAGGAATTTAAGCGCTTGAATTATAACTATTATTGATTGGAAATATGCAGGTGAATCATATAGCTAATCTGCATAAACAAAAGGGAGGCTTCATAATGATAGAAGGAATTAAACCGCTGATTGACGACGGTTTTGCCGGTGAACCGGCCAAACGGTGCTTGAGTTATATTCAATCTCAGAGAGAAAAAGGCAAGCAGGTTGTCGGGATTTACTGCGGCTACGCGCCGATGGAGGTGATTCGTGCGGCGGACATCGTGCCCGCTGTTTTGTGCGCGTTTTCTGATAACACCATTGCTGCGGGCGAAGAAGTGCTGCCCGCCAATCTCTGTCCGCTGATTAAATCGAGCTATGGTTTTATCCGGACGGGCACCTGTCCCTTTTACGCTTTATCCGAGGCTGTCATTGCCGAAACAACCTGCGACGGCAAGAAAAAAATGTTCGAATTGATTGGGAATATCAAGCCGACGCATGTGATGGATCTGCCGCAGCTTCCGGATCAGAAGGAAGCCCGGGGCAACTGGACGGCAATGATCCGGCGATTGTCCGCTTTTTTGGAGACAACCTTCGACTGCACGATAACCGACGCGGCCGTCGAACAGGAAATCAAAAACACCAATCTGAAAAATAAATTACTCAATCAGATTTTTGATTTTGCGGCGCTGACGCCAACCCCCATGACCTGGCAGGAGGTCTACGACCTGACGTATCTGGGGCAGGTGGCCACCACCCGGGACATGCTGCCGATTCTGGAAGACTGCATCGCCAGACTCAAGAGGCGCGTTACCGCGGGCGTTTATCACGGTGATAAATATTCTCCCCGCGTGCTGGTGACGGGCTGCCCTGTGGGCGGCGACGCCGCCAAGGTTTTCAAGATCATCGAAGAGGCCGGCGGTGTGATTGTCTATCTGGATGCCTGCACGGGCATGAAAACTTACTCGGGTGTGATTGAGGAAAACACAAACGATCCCTATGCGTCAATATCCCGGCGCTATCTCGAAATCCCCTGCTCCTGCATGACACCCAATAAGCGCCGTATGACGGAGCTTGACAAAATCATTGAAAAGTATAAACCGGATGCGGTGATTGACGTGGTGCTGCACGCCTGCCATTCCTATAACGTGGAATCGCACAAGATTAAAAAGCATGTGGAAGAAAAGCACCGCAAACCTTTTTTGAAAATTGAAACAGACTTCTCGCAGGGCGATGTGGAACAGCTCCGCACCCGTGTGGAAGCGCTCCTGGAAACGGTGCCGAAAAATAAAATACAGTGAACAGGCATGACGGGAAATAAAGTAGATCGTTTCATTCGGGGGAATCCCCGCGCCGGCATTTCTTG
>CAYWCH010000324.1:0-2976 GCA_964456715.1 uncultured Anaerolinea sp.
TCTGGAAAGTGAACTTTCACCGAAGGGGCAAACCGGCGAACACCGGTGAATCTCTCAGGTCTTAAACAGAGGCGTGCTGCAATCCAGCGCGCCTTTTTCTTTCCATATTCTCCTGGAGGTAGAAAGATGAAAATTCAACCTAACTTAAAGTACACAAACTCGGATGAATGGCTGCTCGTCGAAGGGAACATTGCCACATTGGGCATCTCCGACTATGCCCAGGAACAGTTGTCAGATGTTGTTTATGTGGAGATCAGCGCTGGCACCGGTGAGACCGTGAAAAAGAATGGTACTGTGGGGACGGTTGAATCGGTGAAAGCTGCCTCCGATGTGAATACCCCGGTTTCCGGTAAGGTCGTCGAAGTGAACGAAAGCCTCTCCAACACACCCGAGATGGTCAACTCGGATCCATTTGGTGCTGCGTGGATGTTGAAGATCGAACTCTCCAACCCCGCCGAAGTTGATAACCTGATGGATGCGAAAGCCTATGAAAAGTATTGCGCGGACCGGAGCCATTAATGTTCATTCCCCATTCAGATCAAGAAACGGAGGAGATGCTCAAGCGCATCGGGGTCAAGAAGGTTGAAGACCTCTTCGATGCCGTTCCCAAAGAGCACCGTTTTCCCAAGCTGAACCTACCCGCAGGTATCGGCGAAATGGAAGCCCTCGGTGAACTGCAGGAATACGCCGGTTCCAACGAAACGGTCCGCGAATTGGCCTGTTTCCTGGGAGCCGGAGCTTACAACCATTACACACCTGCTGCTGTGGACAACCTGCTCCGGCGCAGCGAATTCTACACCGCTTACACACCGTATCAACCTGAAGTCTCACAGGGCACGCTGCAGGCGATCTTTGAATTCCAATCGCTCATCTGCAATCTTACCGGCATGGAAGTGGCCAACGCCTCGCATTATGACGGCGCCACCGCCACCGCTGAGGCCGGAGTGATGGCATTTCACAATTTCCGCGGTAAACGAAACAAGATCCTCTTTTCAGAAGCAATTCATCCGCAATATCACGAAGTGCTTTGCTCTTATCTCTGTGGCTATGAGAATATCCAGATTATCTCAGGCAGCAGCAAACAGGATCCATTTGCCAAACCCGAAAGTCTGATCCCGCAGGTTGATGAAGATACCGCCCTGGTGCTTGTCCAGTATCCCGATTTCTTCGGCCGAGTCTTCGATCTGACCACCCTGGCAGCAAAAGTACACGAACATGGCGCCTTGCTGGGTGTGATTGCCAACCCCACCGCCCTGGGACTGCTCAAGACCCCCGGCGAAATGGGAGCAGATATCGTGGTGGGCGAAGGCCAGCCTCTGGGGATTCCGCTTTCGTTCGGCGGCCCCTATCTTGGCTTTTTCGCCACCCGCAAGGATTACGCCCGCAAGATCGCCGGCCGCCTGGTCGGTGAGACTGTGGATGGAAAAGGCCGCAAAGGTTACGTCCTCACCCTGACCGCCCGCGAGCAGCATATCCGCCGCGAGAAATCCACCTCGAATATTTGCACCAACCAGGGATTGATCGCCCTGGCAGCGACCATCTACCTCAGCCTGGTGGGTAAATCCGGATTCAAACAGGTGGCCAACCTGTGCTACCAAAAGGCTCATTATGCTGCCGAAAAATTATCGGCATTGCCCGGCTATAGTGTGGTGAACAAAGACCCATTCTTCCACGAATTCGTGCTCAAATGCCCAAAACCGGTCGCCGAGATCAACGAATTTCTGCTCGACCAGGGGATTCTGGGCGGTTACGATCTCGGCAGGGATTTCCCCGGGCTCAAGGACCATATGCTCATCGCCTGCACCGAAATGAACAACCGCGATGAGATCGATGCGCTGGTGGAATGCCTGGCGGAGGTGGCTCATGACTGAACCTACCATCTATGAACTGTCATCACCCGGCCGCCAGGGAGTTCGCTTCCCTGAAGCGGACGTTCCGGCAACCCCATTGCCAGCCGGTCTGACCCGTGATAACCTGCCCCTGCCCGAACTCTCCGAAGCTGACACGGTGCGTCATTTCATTCACCTGTCCACCTTCAATTACGGCATCGACAGCGGTATGTATCCATTGGGTTCCTGCACCATGAAATACAACCCAAAAATCAATGAAAAGACCGCCCGCCTCTCCGGATTTGCCAACACCCACCCTCTGCAGCCCGAGATCACCGTCCAGGGTAACCTGGCCTTGATGTACAACCTGCAGGAATTCCTGAAAGAGATCAGCGGTTTTGCCGGTGTGGCCTTGCAGCCGTCCGCCGGCGCCCAGGGTGAACTGGTGGGTGTGATGATCATCCGCGCCTATCACCGCTCACGCGGCGAAAGCAAGCGCGTGAAAATGCTCATTCCCGATTCAGCCCACGGCACCAACCCGGCCAGCTCAGCCATGAGCGGCTTCGAAGTGGTTCCCGTCCCCTCGGACGCGCGTGGGAACGTCGATCTGCAGGCATTGAAAGCTGTTTGTGACGATACCGTTGCCGGTCTGATGCTCACCAACCCGAACACGCTTGGTCTGTTCGACGAAAATGTATTGGAAGTCATCAAAACCGTGCATGCAGCCGGCGGCCTGGTTTACGGCGACGGCGCCAACCTGAACGCCCTTCTCGGCATCGCCCGCCCGGGTGACCTGGGTATCGACGTGATGCACTTCAACCTGCACAAAACCTTCTCCACCCCGCACGGCGGTGGTGGTCCCGGCAGCGGCCCGGTGGGTGTGGCCAAACATCTGGTCGATTTTCTGCCCGCGCCTGTTGTCGACATCGTCGAAGAAGGCGACGACGAAATTCCACCGTTGTACGGCTTTGTCACTCCCAAACAAAGCATTGGCCGCGTTAAGGCCTTCTACGGCCAGTTTGGTGTGATGGTACGCGCCTTCACCTACATCCGCATGCTTGGACCGGAAGGTCTGCGCAGGGTGGCGGAGTATGCCGTTCTGAATGCCAACTACATGGCCACTCGCCTCAATGAGGGGTACGAGATT
>CAYWCH010000325.1:0-2968 GCA_964456715.1 uncultured Anaerolinea sp.
TGAGAGAATGGCATGGCGATGCAGCCGAGACCAACTACAAGATGTTCGTCACGCAGGGGGGCGCCTACGGCACGGGCTACTTTGACCTGCGGCCTGTTCTCCCTTTTGTCCCGTGCCCGACAATGGTGCTTTTCCCGGACCGCAGCGCCATCTTCGAAGTCGAACAATCCATTGCTTTTTACCGCAGTCTGGTAAAGGGGGAATTGGCTGTTTTCCCGAGATGCGGTCACAATACCTATGAACAGCGACCCGAAGACTGGGCGAGAACCATACTTGATTTCATCAAGCGGAATACAAAACAGGGAGAAATGGGGGCCGAGCGTATGGGCATGACGTGCCTGGCATAGAAGCGGTACGATGCTGCCTATTCCGCTGAAGTCGGCCACGTATTATGACCCAAGTCGGCCACCCGTTCCGGAGCAAGCCGACCATCCATTATGATGAACCCGGCCACCCCCGTCGGAGCCGTCAGGCGACGCTGGTAGTTTCTTTTACTTCATAGTCTCCTCTTGTGTCAATGATGCTTTTCGCTTCCGCATCGATTCTCCCTTCAGGCTGATCCGGTGGGCGTTGTGGACGAGCCTGTCAAGAAGGGCATCCGCAATGGTGGGATCCCCTATCATCTCATGCCAGCTCTCCACCGGCAGCTGGCTGGTAATGATGGTGGACGCCGTGCCGTTTCTGTCTTCCACCACCTCCAGAAGGTCTCTCCTCTCCGGATCGGTGAGGGCGGCAAGGGCGAGATCGTCGAGGATAAGGACCGACACCTTTGCGAGTCTTGCCAGGGTCTTCCCATAGCTCCCGTCCGCCCGTGCAATGGCAAGGATGTTATAGAGCTTCGGCGTTCTCATATAGAAGGTGCTTAAACCCTCCCTGCATGCCTTGTGGGCGAGAGCGCAGGCGAGGTAGGTCTTTCCTGTGCCGGTCGGTCCCAGAATGATCACGTTCTGGTGTCTCCTTATCCAGTCGCAGGTCCCGAGATGGACCATCACCGATTTGTCGAGTCCCCGGGGTGTTCTATAGTCGATATCCTCCATGGAAGCAGGCAGTTTCAGTTTGGCGTTCTTAAGGAGCCGCTTCATCCGCTTATTCTCCTTCCAGAGCCACTGGGCGTCGACGAGCATACCAAAGCGGTCCTCAAAAGGAAGATCGTCCATATCGGGCCGCTCCATCTGGTCTTTCAAGCCCGCGGCCATACCGGAGAGTTTCATTGCAAATAGTTTTTCAAAAGTCTGTTCATTCAGCAAAAGCGTCTCCTTTCATTTGTAGTAGGCGTTGCCACGGATGTTCTCGTGCACGACGGAAGGGGCAATTCTCCCACAGGGGAGTTCCCTGCCGTCCAGGTTGTTTTTAAGGATCGACTCGACGCTCTTATAGGAATAAGCCTTCATAAAGAGCGCCCTTTTACATGCGGCCTCCAGCCTCTCCTCGCCGTACCTTCTGCCCAGCCTCATGATGCCGAGACAGGACCTGAAGCCCTGCTCGGGATGGGGCCTCCTCTCCATGATCTCCTTTACCATCTCCCCTGTCGAGGGTCCCGTTTTCTCTGCCCAACTGATGATGCGGGAAGGGGTCCATTCGAGATACCGTTTGTGGGATTCCGGCATGTGGGCGGATATGGTGGTGTGCCTGCCGGGGAGATAGTTCCTTTGGTGGGAGGCTACCCGTTGTCCCTTGAAGAGGATCTCTACCGTCGTCCCGGTGACCTTTGTGTCCACCGTGTGACCTCTGAGCTGATAAGGGGCGCTGTAGTAATGATGGTCCACTTCGATATGGTAGTCGATGTTCACCTTGTGCTTTTCCCACTCGGCATACTCATATCTTCTCTCAGGAAGGCGCTTCATGGCGGGTTTGTCGATGGTCTCGAAGAGTTCTTTTCTCGACGCCCTGAGTTTCTGCAAAGGACGGGCATTGAACTCTTCAAGCTTCTCTTTGATCACCCTGTTGAGTTCTCCAAGACTGAAGAAGGTATAATTGCGGAGCGCGGCGATGATCCACCGTTCCACCACCAGGACGCTCGCCTCGACCTTGGCTTTGTCGCGGGCTTTTTTCACCCTCGCGGGTATGACCGTTGTGTCGTAATGGGTCATGGCGTCCTGATACGTGGGGTTGAGGTCCGGCTCATATCGGCAGGGATGGGTTACGCCTGTGAGTAAATTATCCGGAACCACAATCTCAGGAACCGACCCCATAAACTCAAATGCATGGACATGCGAGCTGATCCATGAGGGAAGCTCCCGGGAGAGGACCGCCTCCACATAGGTATAGTTGCTTGCCCCCAATGTCGCCACAAAAAGATATGCCGGAACTATCTGGCCACGTGGATCATGGACAGGGATCGTGTCGCCCGCATAGTCAACAAAAAGTTTTTCTCCGGCCTTGTAGTCCTGGCGCAGTGCGACATCAAGCGTTCCAAGCCATGCCCGGTAGCGCAGGCAGAACTGGCTGTATTGGTAACCTTCCGGGTTTCTCTCTCTGTATTCATGCCAGAGAAGTTGAAGAGTCACATGCTTTCTCGTGAGCTCCTTGAAAATATAGTCGAAGGAAGGCATGTTCCGTTTCTCTGCGGAAAGGGGAACCGTAGACGGAAAGAGCATGTTTTCCAGAGAAGTCTCATCGAGATCTTCCGGAAGGGGCCAGGACAGACCCGCCCTCTTTGCCCGGTCAAGGTAATCCTTCAGCGTGCTCCTAGCAATGCCCACGCTCTTCGCAGCTTGTCTCGCGGTTAACCCGTTGTGCCAACAGAGCCGCAATATTTCTTTGATCTTACGCATGGATAATCTCCTAAATGCCATGTGTTCCTCTCCGGTGTTTTGGGAGAAGCGTAACGACATTATCCTGGATTTATCCAGCGTCTCGGAGGCTCTTCAGGGGATGGCCGGGTTCATCATAACAGATGGCCGACTTGGGTCATATTGGGTGGCCGGGTTAAATCATAATCAGTGGCCGGATTGGGTCGGAATATGCA
>CAYWCH010000326.1:0-2962 GCA_964456715.1 uncultured Anaerolinea sp.
TTCGAAGGGTTGGAATCCGGCGATGAGGATGAAGGCCAACAACGCCGCCGCCCGCAGGAGATGCTGGACGAACTCTCGGGATTGGTGCGTACGCAGTTGCGCCTTTCGAGCGACGAACTGCGCCGTCTGCCTGAAGCGGACAGAGACATCAAGGAGAAACTGGCCGATCAGATCAGCAACGGATTGATGGGGCTGGCACTTACCCGTATCATCGGAGCGTTCGAGCGGCGCCTGGATGACAGCATGGAGATGCGCCCGGCGCAGATGATGGAACTCGGATGGGCTGAAATCGAAGACACCCTGATGGACGCGATGGAGAGGATTCTCGATAAACGGTTGGAATCGATGGTCTCGACGCAGGGGCAGATCAGTCAAAATATCGATGCCGCGCTGACGCACCTGGATGAAGATGACCTGAGTGAAGACGACCTGGTGGAACTGCTGATGAGCATATCGCTTGGCAACCGCCTGGCCATCGATCCAAAAACCCACCAGCGTGTGATGCGCAAGGTGCTGGTCCTGAATTACATATTCCTGGCCGCGCAACTGATCCAGGGTGTTTCGGACAAGGACATCACCGAAGATATCATTGACCACCTGGAAAACGCGCGCGACCGGTTGGAAGTGGTGTGGGGTAAGATGGAGTTCGAGCGGTTCCGTCTGGCCGATCTGCCCCTGGCGAACCTGGATGACAAGGTCAAGCAGGCGCTGGCCGAAGAACTCGGTGAAGAGAAGGTGGCCGCCATTGCCGACAGCAAGGTGGATGACCTGGACGAGGAAGACGCGGAAGCGCTGGCTGCGGTGCTGGGCTGGCGGGTGCAGAATGGCATCTACCGGCACATTTTGGTAAGCGTGATCTCGGAGTTGTGGGTGGACTACCTGACCAAGGTGGACGCACTGCGCGTTTCGATTGGTTTGGAGGCTTTCGCCCAGCGTGATCCGCTGGTGCAGTACAAGGGCAAGGCAGCCGAGTATTTCAAGGAACTGCTCAGCGACATCCGCATTGGCGTGATCAACCGCATGTATCACTACCAGCCGCGCCGGGCGGGGGTGCAGGCGACCGCGGAGCAGAAACGCATCCAGTCGCAGACCGCGGCAGCGGCAGCGCAGCAACCGGCGCAATCCGCCGGCGGAAAGAAGAAGCGCAAGAGACATTAAGAGGTTCCGCGATGAATATCAAGCCATTCGCGCTTGAACGCTACTTTGCCAAATACGAGTTCAACGTCAAGTATCTGCTGTGCAGCTCGGATTGTGAATCCATACCCATCCGCGACTTGCTGTCCGACCCCGGGATGGCAAAAGGTTTCCAGGATGTGTGGCTTGGTTACACCGAGTCAAACGGCGCAGCGGTATTACGGGAGCGTATCAAGGACCTTTATCAGAGCGTCACTCCGGAGCAGATCCTTGTCCACAGCGGCGCCGAAGAAGCCATCTTTAACTTCATGCACGCCAACCTCAAGGCCGGTGATCACATCATTGTGCACTGGCCATGTTACCAATCGCTGTACGAAGTGGCAGCCAGCATTGGCTGCAAGGTGACCAACTGGGTGGCCCGCGAGGAGAACGGCTGGCGGCTCAGCCTGGACGACCTCAAGAAGGCGCTGCGCAGGAATACCCGCGCTGTGGTGGTAAACACGCCGCACAACCCCACCGGCTTCCTCATGCCGCGTGACGATTTCGAGGAACTGAACAGACTTTCGCAGCAAAAGGGATTCAGACTCTTTTTTGACGAGGTATACCGATTCTCTGAGTATGATGAACAAACAAGATTGCCAGCCGCCTGTGACGTAAACCCGCTGGCGGTGTCACTGGGGGTCATGTCCAAATCGTTCGGGCTGGCAGGACTGCGCATCGGCTGGGTCGCCACCCGTGATGTAGAAGTTTTGAAGCGCATGACCGTGTTCAAGGATTACACGACTATCTGCAACAGTGCTCCCAGCGAATACCTGGCCATGGCTGCGCTGTCACAGGCCGAAAACCTCCTGGCGCGCAACCGGCAGATCATTTGCAGCAACCTGGAGTTGCTGGATGGATTCTTTGCCAGACACAGCGGATTGTTTTCGTGGGTGCGCCCTCAGGCCGGGTCGATCGCCTTTCCACGGCTGCTGCGCGGAGACATTGATGAGTTCTGTCACAACCTGGTGACACAAAGCGGGGTTTTGTTATTACCTGGCACATTATTCGGCGACCGGGGCAACCATTTCAGGATCGGATTTGGGCGAAGGAATATGCCCGAAGCCCTGGCAAAACTGGAAGAATTCGTAAGTATTTCATTGGAAAAACATTGACACTTGACGGTTTACTTAAAATCCCGGTGAAAATCGCGTAAAAATTAGTTTTATAAGGTATAATTTATCTTTCGAGGCTCATAACCCAACCGGGTTAAAGAAGGGTTGTACTTCTTTGTAGTGAGCTATATCTTATCCGTCGGAGTGCAATGACGTATGGACAATCAAGACGCCAATCTCGAAATTGAGAATAATTTCGAGAATAATCAGCAAGAAAACAATGACATGGCTTCACTGCTGGATGCTGCGAGCACTGAAATCGAATTCCCCGTTCAGGGTGAAATTCGCAAAGGTGTTATTGCCAGCATGACCCCGGGACAAATCCTGGTCAGCGTTGGAGCAAAATCCGAAGGTGTGATCAGCGGCAAGGAATACGAGTTGATTCCCCCCGCAGAACTCGCTGAGTTGAAGATCGGACAGGAAATTCCTGTTTACGTGATCAATCCTGAAGACCAAAATGGCAACCTGATTTTGTCCTTTGTCCGTGCCCGTGAAGAGCAGGGTTGGAAGGTTGTCGAAGAAATGCTGGCCAACAAATCGAGCTACCACTCCAGCATCATCGGCTTCAACAAGGGCGGTTTGATCGTCCCGGTGGGCGGATTGCGCGGGTTCGTCCCGGCTTCGCAGATCAGCCTGGGCCGCCGCTCTGAAATGACCGGCGATACCCCTGAACA
>CAYWCH010000327.1:0-2959 GCA_964456715.1 uncultured Anaerolinea sp.
TGGGCGGACTTGAACCGCCGACCCCCGCGTCCCAAACGCGGTGCGCTGGCCAACTGCGCTACACCCCGGCTGTTCGAGTATAATCCGATGCAGTCCAAACCGTCAAGGAAAGCGTGTAATGCCCCGGAACCCGAACAAACGCGTACTTTTTTGCTTTACCGTGGTCATTTTGCTTGGCTTATTGTCTGCCTGCGCTAAAAAGCCGGTGCTCCAAGCATCCACGACAGTAGCGGCGATAATTGCGGTCACCCCCACCCCGCAGGTTACCCAGGCGACCGCGGCTTCTACTGCTATACCCACACCGGCGGGCTGCACCGAAACAAAAGGGACCATCACCGATGTGGTGATCCCCTCGACCCTGCTAAAAGAACCGATCCAGGCCAAGATCTACACGCCTCCCTGTTACGACCGCTCAATACAATACCCGTCGCTCTATATGCTCCACGGCATGACCTATCTGGACGACCAGTGGGTGAGCCTTGGCCTCATCGACGCGGCCGACAGCCTCATCGCGTCTGGTCAGATCGCCCCGATGATCATCGTCCTGCCGCAGGAAGACCAATCCATGGCTGATTCGAATACATCTTCGTTCGGCGTTGCCCTTATCAAGGAGGTTGTCCCCTGGGTGGACCAGTACTTCGCCACCTGCCGTGACCGCACCTGCCGCGCCATCGGGGGTCTTTCGCGCGGCGGCAACTGGGCGGTACGGGTGGGCCTGACCTACTGGCAAACCTTTGGTGCGATCGGGGCTCATTCCACCCCCCTGTTCTATAACGACCTGGGGCGGCTCTCCTACATGATCAAGAAGATCCCGGACAAGGCACTCATTCCCCAGATCTACATTGATATGGGCGACGACGACGACCATAGGGATGCAGCCCGTTTATTCGATGCCGAATTAACCCGCCTGAAGGTGCCCCATGAATATCACGTCTTCAACGGCTACCACGACGAGGATTACTGGTCAGCGCACGTAGAAGATTACCTGATCTGGTACTCCGGTGTGTTTGCGCCTGTGGATTGACCGGTCTGGTTCATTCAGGCAGGCTGAAGATCTCGTCCTGCCACCTGAGACAATAAAGTTTTTCTCCCCGTTTTTCCACCAGCACATAAGCGGTATTCGCCAGCAGATGATGATAGCCGTAATCGTCCGCAAGGTTGGCCAGCATCGCCGGCAGCATGGACGCCAGCACCCCGCCGTGGCTGACGATCAGGATGTTCTTGCCGTCCGAATTACCCGCGCTGATGCGTCGAATTTCTGCGGTGAAGCGCTCGCGAGCCTCGGCGTAACTCTCCCCGCCGGGGATGCGGGCATGAAGGTCTTCCCCCGTCCACCAGGTGCGGTACAACTCGTTGTGCCTTTGCCAGGCATCTGCCGAAGATTGACCCTCCAACTCACCCATGCCGATCTCGCGTAATCCGCCGCGGACCGTGAGTGCTGTGTCCAGCCGTTGAGCCATGATCTCCGCGGTCTCGACCGCGCGCCGGATGGGGCTGCAATAAGCCTGTGCGAACCCGACGGATTGTAGGGAGTTGGCCAGCCTTTCAGCCTGGCTGCGGCCGGTTTCGGTCAACGGGTGATCGTCGTCGCGGCTCCAGATGATGCGTTCGGTATTGGCGGAGCTTTCACCGTGGCGTACGAAGTAAAGTCTCATTTTGGCGCCCATGAAATCGTTAGCGATTAAGGTTTTACTGGATAATGATCTGGATTCTTGAATGGGATCAGGGCGAAGATCACCGCCGGAACGTACAACCCGACCCGGTCCACGGCGTCGTCGGTGAGCAGGCCGATGGCGCCGTTCTGCTGCTTGGAGTTACTGCGACCGAAGACGCGGTCATCTGCCTCACCCAACTCGATCCCCTGGCGCACCAGCTCGGCCACCTTGGGCGGCAGCAGGAATGCGCCGCTTCGTCCTTTGCCCATGCGGGTGCGGTCGAGTGCCACCACCCAGGCGAAGGCTTCCATCTCACCGTCGATATCCGATACACCGCCCTCGATGCCGATCCAGAAATCGGCCTCCGGGTTGGCTGAACGGGCGTTCGCAGCACGTTCCGTGGCGCCGCGCAGGGTCTCGGCGTCACTCATCGGCTGGGCGGGGACGCTCACCGTCACGGCCACGCCGCTGACCTCGATCTCTTCGCCGGGGAACATGGCCTTGAAGCCAGCTTCAGCGGCAGCGAGTTTGACGGGGTTAGTGGAGGCGACACATATCGTTATCAATTCATTTCCTCTGCTTCTGAGATGACGTCTCTTTCTCTAAGTATGGTGTCAAAGGGTTGCTGTAAGAAGCGCTCGACTTTACCTTTTCAATATTCTAAATTATCAGATGATTATTTTATCTTCGATTATAATAATGCGCATGAGTTTAACCCGCAATGAAGTGGAACATATTGCCGACCTGGCCCGCCTGGACCTGAGCGAGGTGGAAAAGCAGAGGTATCAAGTGCAGCTTTCCGCCATCCTCGATTACGCCGCCAGCCTGCAAAAACTGGACACGAGCGGCATCCCTCCCACCTCGTCCGTGCTGCCGCCGCACTCCACCCTGCGTGAAGACGTCGCCGGGGCGAGCCTGCCCGTGACCGAAACCCTCAAGAACGCCAAAACAAAGAAAAACGACCAATTCCAGGTCCCACCGGTGCTCGAATGACAAACGACCTGATCCGACTCTCCATTCCGGATATGCTGGCCGGGATGCGCTCCGGCCAATTCAGCAGCCGTGAGCTGACCGAAGCCTTCCTGCAGCAGCTCAGCGCCGTCGAGCCGAAGGTGCACGCCTTCCTCTCCCTCGCGCCTGAATCAGCGCTGGCACAGGCTGACGCCGCAGACAGGCAGTATAAAACCTCCGATCCTGAAAAATTGCCTCTCCTGCTCGGTCTCCCCATCGCCGTCAAAGACCTGCTGACGGTGAAGGGCATGCCTTGCACCTGCGGCTCGAAGATCCTCGAGGGCTTCATGCCC
>CAYWCH010000328.1:0-702 GCA_964456715.1 uncultured Anaerolinea sp.
ATGAAAAAGCTCCTTGCTGAAAAGCTGAAAAAGGCCGAAGAAGGGGGCAAGGAGCTTTATTTTGCGGTACGCCGGGTGGATGGAGACGACCTCGTTGGATTTGCCAGGATCGTGGATATCTACCCTGCCAACCAGGTCGGCAATCTGCAGACCGATTTCGAAAATCCGGCAGACCTGCTCAAGTACGGCGAAGAGTTGATCAATATGATGACGCGATACGCCTTCATGGAGAGTAGTCTCTACCGTTTGCAGGCCTTTTGTTCCGCCTACGAAACGGATCTTATGAAATTGCTTGAGCGCCGTGGTTTCACCCGGGATGTTCTGCGCCGTGAAGCCGTTTTCCATAGCGGAAAATTCTGGGACACTTTCATTTATGGCATGCTGAGGGATGAATTCCTGAAGCTTGAAGAAATGAGGACAAAATGACTTCCGAATTGTTCTGCGGAAAACTGGTAAGACTTTGCGCGGTCAATCGTGAAGAGGACGCCAAAGCGTTGGCCAGGTGGAACACCGACAGCGATTTCGTGCGCAACTGGGACGTGCGGCCGGCCTGGCTGCCGCCCACCAGTCAACTGGAAGAGTGGGTCGTCGAGGGCGGCAATGACGCCGGTAATTTCGCCATTCACACGATCGAGGGCGACCGCATGATCGGTCTGGTTGGCCTGGATGGGTTCGACTGGCTTTCACGTACTGCCTGGGTGG
>CAYWCH010000328.1:712-2954 GCA_964456715.1 uncultured Anaerolinea sp.
CAGGAGCGCAGGCTCGTGCTTTGGGGATCAAAGGCGAAAAGGAATTCCAGGGCAAGGGGTATGGCACCGATGCCATGCAGGTCATCCTGCGCTATGGGTTTACCGAACTAAACCTTCACCGCATCAATCTGACAGTGTTCGAGTTCAACCATCGCGCCATCCGCTGCTATGAGAAATGCGGATTTAAACACGAGGGGACTCAGCGCGAGTTCATTTTTAAAGAGAACAAACGCTGGGGAATTGTCAACATGGGCATGCTGCGCTCCGATTGGGAGACAGCAAAGCCTTGAAACGAGGAAAATTATGGCTGTCGTTACACAACAATTTCGCGCGTCTTACGCGTTTTTCGAACGAAATGTCAACCTGATCAAGCGCTACTGGTCATGGGAGCTGGTCTGGTTGGTGTATTCCATCGCCGATTGTATGTCGGTCAGCTTCATTGGTCTGGGCATGCAGCAGATCAGCGGCAGTGAGATCACCAACACCAGCTACATCGTGCTCTATCTGCTCATCGGAACCCTGGTCTGGCGCTTTCTGTCCACCATCTTTTACTGGATCACCGACCTCATCAACATTGAGCGATGGGAAGGGACGATCGAATACACTCTGATGGCCCCGGTGCGGCGCATCACACATATGACAGGGCAAACCACTTTTGCTGTGATCTACGGGTTCTTTTTCACCGGTGTGATCCTGGCGATCACCTCGCTGGTGTTTAAAATCGACCTGACTCAGGCAAACTTCCTGGGCGGAACGATCGTACTGCTCTCGGGCAGCTTCAGTTTTGTCGGCATAGGCATCATGGCTTCGGTGCTTCCGTTGCTCTTCCCCGAGCGCGGCTCACAGATGACCCATGTGTTCATTGCCGTACTGCTGCTGGTATCAGGGGTTTATTACCCGGTGAACGTGCTGCCGTTGGTGCTTCGCAAGGCGGCCATCTTCAGCCCGGCCACCTACGTACTGGATGGTGTGCGCAAGGCGCTGCTTGAAGGCACACCGACCAATCAGCTCTGGGGCTACGTTTGGCCTGTGCTGCTCATGGGAATGGTGCTGATCCCGCTCGGACTGTGGATCTTCAGGCAGGCGGAACTCTACGCCAAACGCAGCGGCAAGCTGCACCGCAATGGTTGATCGAGAACGGCAGGAACGCACCTGCCGTTCTTTTTTGATATACTAAGCGGAATACTTTATCGGGAGAAATGCATGTCAAATATCAAGGCAATCATTTTCGATATGGGTGGCGTCATCCTGCGCACCTATGATTATTCGTCACGCGAAGCGACGGCAAAAAAACTTGGGCTTAGTGAGGAAGCCTACGAAGCGCTGGTTTTTTCTTCTCCTTCAGGCATGGATGCCACACTGGGCAGGATCGATGAGCGCGAGCACTGGCGTATCGTGTGGCAGACCTTGAATGTCTCTCCCGCACTGCAACCGGAATACGAAACAGCCTTCTGGGCAGGCGACCAACTGGACGATCATTTGATCGATTATCTACGTTCGCAAAAAGGAGAATTCACCACAGCGCTCCTCAGTAACGCCTGGTCCAACGCGCGCCAAATGCTGACCGATAAGTACCAATGCATGGATGCTTTTGATATATCCGTCTTTTCATGCGAGGTGGGTCTGGCTAAACCGGACCCGGCCATCTATACTCTAATCCTGGACAGGGTGGGGGTGGCACCTGAACAGGCAATTTTTGTGGACGACAATAAAGACAACATCGAATCCGCGGCAGCAATGGGGATCCATGTCATCCGCTATGTCAATACTGACCAGACCATCCGCGAGATCAATGAATTGCTGAAAAAATGAACGAGGAAGCGTTTTCGTCAACAGATCGACCTTTTGTGGTGGGAGTGATCTCAGATACCCATATTCCCGACCGGGTGCACGGGCTGCATCCGGCATTACTTGATCTGCTTCGCGGATATCGAGTAGATCTGATCCTGCATGGAGGAGACGTCTCAGTTCGGTCTGTGCTGACTGAACTGGGAACAGTGGCTCCTGTGCGGGCGGTGGCAGGCAACCGCGATTTTCTGCTGCTCGAAGATACCCCTGTCACCAGACAACTTGCGATCAACGGCGTCAGTCTTGCGCTCACACACGGGCACATGGATCCGGCCACCTACTGGTACGACAAGATGCAATATATTACGAGAGGGTATCATTTTGAGCGATACCGCCGGCGGCTTCATCGGGCTTTCCCAAATGCCGATATCATTGTTTTTGGCCATACCCACCA
>CAYWCH010000329.1:0-2951 GCA_964456715.1 uncultured Anaerolinea sp.
ATCGCGGACGTCATGCCCATCCACCAGGATCGAACCGCTGTTCACATCATAGAAACGCATCAGCAATTTAACCATGGTGGTTTTGCCCGCGCCGGTGGGCCCAACGATGGCGATCTTTTGCCCCGGTTTGATGGTGGCACAGAAGTCCTTGATAATGATCTTCTCGGGATCGTAACCGAAGTGGACATCCTTGAATTCCACCTCGCCCTTAACCGCAGCAGGCTGGATGGCATCTGCGGGATCGGCGATCTCTTCAGGTTCATCCAGGAACTCGAAGACACGTTCGGCAGCGGCAGCAGTTTGTTGCAGAACATTGGAGATATTGGCGATCTGGCCGATCGGTTGCGTGAACGAACGCATGTATTGGATGAATGCCTGGATATCACCCACGGTGATGGCATTGCGCGCAGCCAGGTATCCGCCCAGGATACACACCACCACGTAACCCAGGTTCCCGATGAAATTCATGATCGGCATCATCAACCCTGAAAGGAATTGCGATTTCCAGGCAGAGCTGTAAAGTGTCTCGTTGTACTCGTTGAATTTCTTCAGACTGCGGGCTTCGCCATTAAAGGCTTTCATCACAATGTGGCCGCCGTACATTTCTTCCACATGACCATTAACGTGACCCAGGTAATCCTGTTGCTGTTTGAAAAGTACCTGTGAGCGCTTAACCACAAATTGAATGATCACTGCCGAAAGGGGAATGATCAATATCGCGATCAACGTCATCGTCCAACTGATGGAGATCATCATCACCAGCACACCGATCATGGTGAAGACATTGGAAACGATCTGCGATAAACTCTGATTAAGGGTCTGGCTGACGGTATCCACATCATTTGTGATACGTGAAAGTACTTCACCATGGCTGGTCTTGTCGAAATACTGCAACGGCAGGCGGTTGATCTTCGCAACGATCTGATTCCTGAATTTGTAGGTGATCGAAGTGGAGATACCGGCCATGATCCATCCCTGAATGAAACTGAACAGGGCAGATAACAGATATAAACCGATCATTAATAGGATGATGTTCCCGATGTAGGTAAAGTCAATACCGGTACCAACCCCCGCGATCATCGCAACAATACCTTCATATAATTTTGTGGTCGCCTTGCCGAGAATCTTAGGGCCGATGATCGAAAAAACGGTGGATGCCGTGGCAAAAATAAACACCAGTATCAAGCCAACCTTGTAATCAACAAGATAAGCGATCAACTTCTTCATTGTGGCCTTGAAATCACGGGCTTTTTCACCACCGCGCATCATTCCGGGTCCACCGCGCATCGGGCCGAAGCCAGGACCGCGTCGTTGTTGTTGCTGTGATTTTTCGGGGCTGTTCTGTTGCATTGTCATGCCAGTTCCTCCTCGCTCAACTGCGAGAGAGCGATCTCACGATATGTTTGGCAGCTCTTCATTAACTCCTTATGTGTCCCCTTACCAACCAGTTCACCATTCTCAAGAACGATGATCTGTTCGGCTGTTTTTATGGTTGAAATTCTCTGCGCCACGATCAAAACAGTACTTTGGGCAGTGCTTTCTTTTAATGCCTTGCGCAATGCCGCGTCTGTCGAAAAGTCGAGAGCTGAAAAACTATCATCAAAAATATAGATATCCGGATGTTTTACCAGAGCACGGGCAATGGCCAAACGCTGCTTCTGACCGCCGGAAACATTGGCCCCACCCTGGGCAATTGGGCTTTCCATACCTTCTGGCATTGTCGAGATAAATTCGGTTGCCTGGGCGACCCGGGCCGCCTCCTCAAGTGTTTCTGTGGAGGCATTTTCATCCGCATATCGCAGATTGCTGTCGATTGTGCCCGAGAAAAGCATCCCTTTCTGCGGAATATAGCCGATCCGATCGTGTAACTCCGACTGCGATACTTCACGGATATCGATGCCATCGACGCGGATCGCTCCCTCGGACACATCAAAGAATCGAGGGATCAGGTTGACTACGGTTGATTTGCCGCTGCCGGTGGACCCGATAATCGCGGTGGTTTGCCCGGGCTGCGCGGTGAAATTGATATCGCACAGCACGTTCTGTTCAGCGCCGGGATACTTGAATGAAACGTGGTCAAACTCAATGTGGCCTTTTGCTTCTTTATGAAATTGCTTCGGTTCCTTCGGATCAACGATACTTAATTTCACATCCAACACTTCAGCCACCCGGCGTCCGGAGACTGAAGCACGTGGCAGAATGATGAACATCATTGAAAGCATCAAGAAAGACATGACCACCTGCATGGCATATTGGAGGAATGCCATCATGTCGCCCACCTGCATGGTGGAATTGGCTACCTGGTGAGCTCCAACCCAGATGATCAGTAGCGACAGGCCATTCATGACAATCATCATTACTGGGAATATCACTGCCATCAATCGGTTGACGAAGAGGGTGGTGTCAGTTAAATCCTTATTGGCTTTGTCGAAACGGTTCCCTTCGAATGTTTGCGTATTGAACGATCGAATGACCATCATGCCCGAAAGGTTCTCGCGTACGACCAGGTTGAGACGGTCAATTAATTTCTGGATTGCCTGAAACTTGGGGAGTGCCAGCGAGAAAACGGTCAAGATCAAACCCAGCAGAACAACCACTGCCAGGGCGATCACCCACGACATGGATGCACTCTTGTCGAGGGCGCGGATCACTGCGCCTACTCCGATGATCGGCGCGTAGAAGACCATGCGCATGAGCATGACGATCACCATCTGCACCTGCGTGATGTCGTTGGTCGAGCGGGTAATCAGCGAAGCCGTCGAGAAGTTGTCAAATTCGGCCTTGGAAAAGTTTTCCACTTTCTCAAAAACGGCTTTGCGGATGTCGCGGGCAGCGCCTGCCGCGGTACGCGCGGCAAGAAAACCCACCGCGATGGTACAGGCAACCGAAAGCAGGGTCAACAGAATCATATCCAAACCCACGTTGAGGACATAACTGCTTTGAATCTTCGC
>CAYWCH010000330.1:0-411 GCA_964456715.1 uncultured Anaerolinea sp.
CGGTGTTGGCGATTCTTTTTCCAAGATCATGGAGTTTTTGAGTAATTTATATGATTATGTCGTGATCGATACCACCTCGTATCTGACTGAAGTCGTCCAATCCTGCCTGGATATCGCGGACTTGATTGTTTTGATCACAATGCAAGACATCCCGGCAATCAAGAATACCAATCAATTTCTCACTCTCGCCGATGCCTCAGGAATCGGCCGTGACCGTATCATCTTTGTGATGAATCGTTACGACCGCAGAATTTCAATCTCTCCTGAGAAAGTGGGAGAAAGCCTGAAACAACCTGTTGCCGTGTCTATTCCATTTGAAGAAAGAGCTGTAAATTTTTCGGTGAATCGCGGAATACCATTTATGTCGGATAATAGAGGTATACCGGCTGCAAAAGCAATTACCATGCTGTC
>CAYWCH010000330.1:421-2947 GCA_964456715.1 uncultured Anaerolinea sp.
GTCGGACCAAATCCGAAATAAGTTCAATAGTGATGAAAATACAGGTACTAATAAATAGAGAAATAACATATGTCAATCTTAAGAAGAATTCAATCTGGCGAACAAGGTAACCCTTCGCCCAACCAACCAACCAACTCAGGGAACGATAACCAGAGTCAGATTCCCTCACAAGGCCCATTACAACAAAGAAGGGTCATTTCGACGTCTGTTCAAAGCAGCCAAGATACCTATCAGGATCTGAAGACCCGTGTTCAGACCAAACTTTTGTCTGAGATCGATCCCAGTGTGGATGTCACAAAGGTTGCCGAGGTCCGCAAGACCATCCAGGACCTTTTTGAACAGATCCTCGTTGAAGAGAACTTTGTCTTATCCAGATCAGAGAAATCACGTCTGTTCGAACAGATAACTGCAGAAATTCTGGGTTTTGGTCCGCTTCAACCACTTCTTGAAGATGAAACCGTTACTGAAATCATGGTCAATGGAGCCAAGAACCTTTTTGTAGAACGTCGTGGAAAACTACAAAAAGTCCCCCTTTCATTTGAAAACAACGAGCACGTTATGAGGATCATTGAAAGGATCGTAGCCCCTCTGGGCAGGCGTATCGATGAGTCCAGCCCCTATGTGGATGCTCGTTTACCGGATGGTTCCCGTGTGAATGCGGTCATTCCTCCAATATCACTGGTTGGGCCAGTTCTAACCATTCGAAAATTTTCCAAAAGCCCAATCACTGTTGACCAACTTGTGCAATTTGGCTCGATCACCCCAGAAGCGCTTGCTTTCCTCGATGCCTGTGTTAAGGCCAGGATCAATATCGTGATTTCTGGTGGTACGGGTTCCGGAAAAACCACTCTTCTGAATGTTCTTTCCAGCTTCATCCCGGCGGATGAACGTATCGTAACCATCGAAAACGCGGCTGAGCTTCAGCTTCGTCAGGACCATGTTGTGACACTTGAATCAAGGCCAGCCAACATTGAAGGTAAGGGTGAGATCACCATTCGCGATCTGGTCGTTAACGCCCTTCGTATGAGGCCTGATCGGATCATCGTTGGTGAAATTCGTGATTCTGCAGCGCTGGATATGCTGCAGGCTATGAATACTGGTCACGATGGTTCAATGACCACCGCGCACTCAAACAGCCCCCGTGATACCCTTTCTCGTCTTGAAACAATGACACTCATGGCGGGTATGGATATGCCCGTTCGTGCCATACGCGAACAGGTCAGCTCTGCTATTGAGTTGGTCGTTCATCAGGAAAGAATGCGCGATGGTACTCGTAAGGTGACTGCCATTACCGAAGTCAGTGGCATGGAAGGTGATATTATCACCATGATGGATATTTTCGTTTTTGAGCAGGTTGGTTTCGAGAATAATAAAGTTGTCGGTAGAATGAGACCCACGGGTCTCCGTCCAAAATTCATGAATAAAATTGAAGCTTCAGGTATTCATCTTCCTCCTGCTGTATTTGGTATTGGGACCAGGCACTAAATCGGTTAAGGAAAAAACATGAATCCAACATTACTTCTTTGGGTTGGCGGCGCGGTTGTCCTCATCTTGATCGGTGTGGGGATCTATTTCACCATTGGCAGCCAAAAATCCGAAGAAGAAGAACGGTTGGATGAATTTATTGCACCTGTACCGTTAACTTACGAAGAAGATAAGAAAAACGCACCTGCTCCAGTGACCGAATGGATCACCAAAAGGGTGGAAAAATCTTCATTTGGCGATAGGATCGCAAAAAATCTTGCCCGGGCCGATTTAAAACTTAAACCTGGCGAGTACGTCGCCTTGATGGTTATTTGTGCCTTCTTGTTAGCCATTTTGGGTTATTTCCTTGGAAAGAGTTCCTGGCTCCTGGCTGGCGTTGGTGCAGTTTTTGGTCTCTTTGTTCCCAGAATTTTTGTTTCAGCGGCTCAAAAGAAACGGTTGATAAAGTTCAGCGATCAACTTGCTGATATGCTGAGTTTGATGGTCAACGGTCTTCGTGCCGGCTACTCCACTTTGCAGGCAATGGAAGCGGTAAGCAAGGAATTACCTCCGCCCATTTCTGATGAGTTTCGCCGGGTTGTCCAGGAGATCCAATTGGGTGTAACTACAGAAAAAGCACTTGATAATCTTCTCCGACGTATCCCCAGCGATGATCTTGATCTGGTTGTCACCGCCATGAATGTTCAACGCGAAGTTGGTGGTAACCTGGCTGAAATTCTTGAAACAATCTCTCATACGATTCGCGATCGCGTCAAACTCAAAGGTGAAATCCGGGTTATGACTTCACAGCAATCTTATACGGGGAAATTCCTGTCCATTCTTCCTGTGTTGGTCGTTCTGGTTCTCTATGTGATGAATAAATCGTATATCGCTTCGTTGTGGGGACCAGAAGGATTTTACGAAGGTATTCCTTGCGGATATTGTGCCCTTGGTGCCACCGGTGTACTGATTGTTGTCGGTTATATTGTGATGGAGAAAATCTCCAAGATCGACGTTTGAGTAAAAGGAGTTTTGAAGTGGCAATTGTCTTCATTATTCTAG
>CAYWCH010000331.1:0-666 GCA_964456715.1 uncultured Anaerolinea sp.
ATAAGACTTTTTCGAGGGAATATTTCGAAACCTTGTTCCAGTCTTCACGATTCGGTTCGATCATCGATTGCATGATCAAACCAAGGGCAAATGCCATTACCAAACGCATAGACAGGTGGGGATCGCTTTTAGGATCAACAGTCCCTTCAGCAATTCCCTTTTCAAACATTTTTTCAAACATCGTCATGAATGTGTAATAAGGTTTGATCGTTCGTTGTGCGATTTCACGATCACGCATTGCCTGCAGCCAAAATTCTAGAAAAAATGGGATTTGATCGGCTTCAGAAAAAACTGTGGAAAGAGCCGGCACCATGGCCAACAACTGGTCGGGAATAGGAGTATCATTCTGTTTGATCGATGTGAATTGGTTTTGAATGTTTTCCACCCATCCTTCAATGAGGGCGAAGAAAACATCCTTTTTGCTGGGGAAGTGGTGATAGAACGATCCTTTGGAGATATTGGCTTTTTCACAGATGAGTGCAACCCCAGTGGCTTGATACCCCTGATGCGAGAATAATTCATAGGAAGTTGAAAGGATTCTTTGTCTCGTCTGTAAACTTCGTGTTTGCATAATCAGACTCCAATAAAACCGACCGGTCAGTCTGATATTACATTAATCAGAGATTTCACAAATGTGACTTAAGATATATTGCGAGACATAAAAAA
>CAYWCH010000331.1:676-2945 GCA_964456715.1 uncultured Anaerolinea sp.
TCGATCAAACCGTAGTCACCGTCTCGACGTTTATAAAGCACATTGATCGAGTTCGTATTGACATTGTAAAAAATGAAGAAATCTTCATGAGCAAGAAGCGCCATTTGTTCGATGGCCTCATTCTCATCCATTGGGACAAGCGTAAATGATTTGCGGCGCACGATGCTGGTTCTTTCTTGTTCAGAAGTTGCTTCAATTGGAGAAACCTCGGATACAGGGATACCATCGCTGCGTCCGCGAGTCCTCTTGCCCTTAAAGCGTTCGATTTGCCTTTGCATTTTATCGGCAGCTTTATCGATTGCAGCCATCATATCAGAATCACGTTCTTCGGTGCGCAGGATGAAGCCTTTGCCCATCAGTGTAAACTGAGCCACTTCGCGATCGACTTTCAATCGAAGTGATTTCGAAGAAACCAAATCTACTTTTACCTCTTCCAATTCCGGGAGAAATCTTTCAAGCCGAGTTACTTTTTTGTTGATGTATTCATTTAGTTGATCGCTTACCTGAACATTTTTTGCAGATATTTCAACTTTTTGAGCCATTGTTTCCTCCTCGATAAAATGTGTTATGAGTGGAACAGAAGCTTTACAAAGTCTGGTGGCGCCTTCTTACAGTTTGAGCTACAGTGATGCAAAAAACTGTTTTACAACCTGAATCGATTAAGGCTTTTGTACATGATCTTAGTGTCGCTCCTGTTGTAATGATATCATCCACCAATAAAACCTTCTTCCCTTTTAGTTTAGCAGAATTTCCAATAAATGCATCCTCCAAGTTCAAAAATCTCTCTTCTCGAGAGAGGGTTATTTGAGATGATGTTTCTTTTAACCTGAAAACCGCATCTGAAATCATAGGAAGGGATAATGAGAGAGATAATGGATAAGCTATCTTTTCAGACTGGTTGTAGCCGCGTTCTTTGAAATGAGATTTACAGAGCGGTACAGGGATCACCATGTCCACATTCCAACCTGCTTTGATCACCAAACTATGTAAATGAGTAGCCAGGAATCTGCAAAGTCCCAGGTTATTGTGATATTTCAAGCTATGCAACGCTTCTCGAAGTGAACCCCGATAAAGCCCCCATGAGAGCAGCGAGGCATAAGGTGGTGGATCGCTTTTACAAGAATCACAAATTCCGGATCGTTTTTGAGGTATGCCACAAATTTGACAAATGGGGGAGGATAGCAACTGCACATCTGCCAAGCAATCTTGGCAGAAGACAGTCCCCGGTTTTCCGCAGCCAGCGCACTCTGGTGGATAAACGAAATCTATCACCCGCCAGACGGTGTGATAGATTTTTTGTTTGCGTTCAAAGGTGATTGGCTGCGACGGGAATATCAGTTTACAAACCTCCCATGATCCCAGAATTCATGATCGACAAACCGGCCGGAGCCATCAGGACGATTAAAAGGGCAGGAAAAGTCAACAGGACCATTGGGAAAAGCATTTTGATAGGTGCTTTGTGGGCTTCCTCTTCAGCCAATTGACGACGTCTGACACGCATTTGATCAGACTGAATGCGTAGGACTTTTGCCATACTGACACCGAGCATTTCACTCTGGATAACTACTGCCACAAAGCTGGTCATTTCTGAAATGTCGATGTTATTTGCCATATCGCGGAGAGCTTCGCGGCGAAGTTTGCCGAGTTGAACTTCCTGGATCACACGGCCAAATGCCTGGGAGAGGGGAGATTCCCATTTCTCGGCGACTTTAACCATGGCAGCATCGAATCCAAGACCGGCCTCCACGCAAATAGTTAAAAGGTCCAATGCGTCAGGCAATGCTCTGCGAATGCTTTTTTGTCTTTTCGATATTTTGCTGGAAAGGTTGATCTGAGGCATGAAAAATCCGAGGACTGTCATGCCAACACATAACAAAAATTTTTGTCCAAACGGGGTGGTTTTCATCAGAAAAATGGATACAACAATCATGATGATACCAAACACGATCGCATAACCAAATTGGGAGATCAGGTATGTTGAAGGGTCAAGGCGAGAGGGACTTCCCGCAAGTTCCAGTTTTCTGGAGATATTTGCCAACCAGTTTTGCGGGGTAAAGCGAACAGCAAATTGGCCCATCTTTCGAGCGATCGGCAAAATAACCCGTTCTGCAAATGGCTGGCTCATTTCCAACGACTCGAGATCGAGCTGCTCGCTGGATTGGCTGAATTCTTCCAGCCGCTCAGCGATCAATTTGTCAGTTTGCGCGTTTGGATTGCGAATGCCGATGATAACCAAAACAACCGCAACAATTATTACCAATCCTAGAAT
>CAYWCH010000332.1:0-2929 GCA_964456715.1 uncultured Anaerolinea sp.
CTATCCCACCCAGAAACCGCTGGGCATCCTGCGCCGTATCATCACCGCCTCGTCCAACCCCGGCGACCTGGTGCTGGATTTCTTCGCCGGCAGCGGCACCACCGGCGCGGCCTGCCTGGAGTTGGGACGTAACTTCATCCTTGTGGATAACAATCCGCAGGCGCTGGCTACCATGGCCGCTCGCTTTACCGGTGTGGGTGATATGGGATGGATCAATTATGACCCCCACCTGTGATGAACTGATCGCTCAATTGCGCGCGCTCGGCACACCCGAGAACGTGGCCGGGCAGCAGCGTTTCGCCATCCGCGGCGGAGAACAGCTTGGCGTTTCGGTGAACGATATCCGCAAACTGGCTCGTGGCATCCGCAGTCACGAACTGGCGCAACAGCTTTGGAACACCGGCATCCATGAGGCGCAGATCCTGGCGGCCATCGTGGATGAACCGGATCGTGTCACCCTGGAACAAATGGAGTCGTGGGTGAGCCAATTCCAATCCTGGGACATCTGCGATGAGACCACCGATGAGCTGTTTATCCATACAGCTTATTGTGAGCAGGTCATTCCGAAGTGGGCGGTACGCGAAGAGGAGTTCGTACGCCGCGCCGCCTTTGCCATGATCGCCGCCCTCTCGATCCACCGCAAGGATATTCCGGATGATCGGGTAAAATCATACTTTGCGCTCATTGAGGCAGCAGCCGGGGATGACCGCAACTTCGTCAAGAAGGCGGTCAACTGGGCGCTGCGCAACCTGGGCAAGTTCCGGCCCGGCTTGCGCACTGACGCCGTGGCCTGCGCGAAACGCGTTTTGCTGCAGGGCAGCAAATCCGCGCGTTGGATTGCAAACGACGCGCTCAAGGAATTCGAGAAAAAATTTGGCAGTGATTATGTCGCCGCGATAGAAGGATAGAGAATGAACAAAAACGCACCCATACTTGAATTTGATACCGACCGGGGGTCGATCACCATGCCCGATCCCTTTGCCATTGGCGTGGGGACGCTCGTACCGGCCCGAGGGGTTCTTTGCTTTTTTAAGGACGTGATCGATGAAATGTTATCCAAAGGCGAAGTGACCCTGATCGGTAACCTAAGTTCCGAATGCGGACTGAACCCGGTCTATCGCTACGGATCGAACTCAGAAGCGGTAACCGTTTTGCATCCAGGACTTGGCGCACCGATGGGGGTTGCCTTCCTCGAAGAGTTGATCGCCTGCGGAGTGACGAAATACATTGCCTGCGGCGGTTGCGGTGTGCTCAACTGCGACATCGTTGCCGGACATCCGGTGGTGCTCACCTCCGCGGTGAGGGACGAGGGCACATCCTACCATTACATCCCTCTCAGCCGCGAGGTCAAACCGCACGAGGATGCCGTCTTGGCGCTTGAAAAAGTCTGTAAGGAAATGGGGGTGGATTACCTGACCGGCAAGACCTGGACAACGGACGCTTTCTACCGCGAAACCCGCAACAAGCGTAAGCAGCGCATGGAAGAAGGCTGCGAGGTGGTTGAAATGGAAGCGGCCGCCTTCTTTGCCGTGGCGCAGTTCCGTGAGATCAAGTTTGGACAGATTGTTTACGGTGGTGACCTGGTGATCCCCGATGGCTGGGACCTGCGCAACTGGGTCAGCCGCGATTCTGTACGCAGATTGTTGTTTGATATTGCGGTAAAGGCGGTGAGGCAATTGTAGGGGCACGGCACGCCGTGCCCCTACGTATCAACCATATAAATCTTTATGCACCGCGCTCAGGGCGCGCACCTGTTCCACCGCGTGATACGATGACCGCACCAGCGGGGCGCTTTCCACCCATTTGAAACCGATCTCTAGACCGAACTGCTTCAGCTCGGCAAATTCATCAAGCGTGTAATAGCGAGAGATGGCAATATGTTTGCGGCTGGGCTGCAGGTATTGGCCGATGGTTAAAATATCCACACCCCAACTCTGCAGGTCGCGCATCACCGCTTTAATTTCATCCATTGTTTCGCCCAAGCCCACCATGACGCCCGATTTGGTCAGTACATCCGGGTTGAGCTGTTTGGCGTGCCGGAGAATGAACTCCGACCACTCGTAGTGGTCCTGCGGCTGGACGTCTCTGAACAGCGACGGCACCGTCTCCACGTTGTGATTGAGGATCTCAGGGCGCGCGTCCATGACGATCTTCAGCGCTTCGAGACTGCCCTTGAAATCCGGAATCAGCACCTCCACGGAGCAGCCCGGCTGCAGTTCGCGGATGCGCCGGATCACTCCGGCAAAGATCGGCGCTCCGCCGTCACGGCGTTCGTCGCGGTTGACGCTGGTAATGACGGCATGTTTCAGTTCCATGGCTTTGACCGCCTGAGCCACTCGTTCGGGTTCTTCCCAGTCGAGCACGGTCGGTCTGCCGTGTTTGACGTCACAGAAACGGCACGACCTTGTGCACACATCGCCAAGCATCAAGAAGGTGGCGGTGCCGCTGTTCCAGCATTCGCCCATGTTCGGGCAGGCGGCTTCTTCACAAACCGTATGCAGTGCTTTCTTGCGCATCAGGGTCTGCAACTGTGCGTAGGTATCACCGCCGGGCACACCAACCTTGATCCATTCAGGTCGGCGCTGCGGGCGATCTGTCTTTTCTTCACCGGGTAACCGGTCGCGGGTAGGGGAAATGGCCATATCAGCTCCAGCAGCAATTATAACTGAGTCGGGAGCTGAATATGGATTTTTTTGACTAATGACTGTTGATCTTGTAGCCCAGGCGTCCGATGTTGTCGATGATACTCGATTTTGCGCCGACGTTATCGAATTCCTGCCGCAGCAGATAGACCAGGTATTTGAGGCGGTTGCGGATGGCCGGGGAATCCTTGCCCCAGATCTTCTCAGTCAGTTCCTGGTAAGAAACCAACCGGGGGGCATTCTGGATGAGCATGTAGAGCACTTCGAACATCTTGCCGGTTAATTGA
>CAYWCH010000333.1:0-2918 GCA_964456715.1 uncultured Anaerolinea sp.
ATCCATCTGGATGGCAGAGAAATGAACGAATACATCTTCCGCCCCATCACGACCGATGAATCCATAGCCTTTGGCGGGATTGAACCACTTGACGGTTCCAACAAAACGTTCTGACATACTTTATCTCTCCACAAAGAAAAGAATTGAAAGCGGGGATTACCCGCTCCGCGACAAAAAAATTCTACAATTTAAATAATTGAGTGTCAAGCCAATCATCTGAACAATACGCTCGACACTCTGAAGGATTACTCTCGGCTATAATACAGATATGCGGTATTTGAGAAGCAGCAGCATATTCATCCTGATCCTTTTACCGGTCATCGCGGCGTTCTTTGTGCCTACCGGCGTGTACGCATCGGGGTTATCACAGGCATACGTGGATGCTGCCACTTCTCAAGAGACCGGATTACGGGTAAATGAAGCCAGTGCACTACAAACCATCGTAGCTTACGAGCCGTGGCATTACGACAAGTGGATACGGTTGGGAGAACTGCAATACGCCATGGAAGATTACCAGGCAGCTGTCATTACATTCGAAACTGTGGATAAAGCCGGCAAGCTTACATCGCGGGGTGAATTCGAGTATGGCAAATGCTGGCTTGCGCTTGGAGAATTCGACAAAGCACGCGAGGTATTCAGGAATGTGAGCGCCCGGGGTGTGGTGGATACGCGTTTCCTGCTGGAGTTGGCTGAGGTACAGGAATCGGTCAATGATCCATATGGAACCAAGGCAACCCTCTTGCTGGCGCATGGTTTGGACCCCAAAGACCACAAGATCAATTATGCCCTGGGTGTGCAATTGGCATCCACGCAGCCGGACGATGCAGTGTTTTTCCTTAACGATGCCCTGCTGGATTTGGAGTACCAGGTGGCCAGCAGCGCTTTAATTAATGTGATTTCCAATACCGCAATCCTGGGGCAGGATGCTTCACGGTTTATTTATATCGGTCAGGAACTGAGCCGGCTCGGAGAGTGGGAAGCCGCCAGCGCAGCCTTTCTCAATGCCGCTGCCATTGATCCAAAGAATGCCTATGCATGGGCTTTGGCAGGCGAAGCTGTGCAGCACGTTAATGGGGATGGTTTCCCGTATTTGCAAAAAGCATTGGAGTTGGACTCCCATTCGGATATTGTGAATGGGTTGGTCGCGTTGTACTATCGCCGGTTATCCAAGTTGGATGTTGCCCTGGTCTACCTCTATGCCGCAGCAGAGAACAACCCAAATGAGAGCACCTGGCAGATCGAGATCGGTGCCACCCTGGCATTACAGGGAAACCTGGAGGAGGCACTGCTCCACTATCAGATGGCGACATTGATGGAACCGGAGAATTGGGTCACCTGGCGACAACTGGCTGCGTTTTGTGTGTTGCATAATTACAGGGTGGATAGCGATGGGTTTGATGCAGCGCGCAGAGCCTTGCTGCTCAATCCGGAGTCGCCGTCATTGCTTGACCTCATGGGAACGGTGTATATGATCATGGGCAACCTGACGGATGCGGAGAAATTTTATCTTCAGGCCAAGCAAATCGCGCCCAACCAGGCCGAAATTCTCTATCACCTCGGCCAGCTTTACATGGAAAAGGGAGATCAACAAAACGCGCTCTATTATCTACAGCAGGCAGCCATTTTTGCCACCGACAATCGTATCCGTGAAAATGCCAATCGCTTGATCCGCCAGATCGGTGGTTGATATATAGGGAAAAGGAATCATTCATGAAAAAACAAATCCTCCTCTCATTTCTCGTGTTGGTCTTTGCTCTTTCAGGCTGCCAGCTCATAAATCCACCGCAGCAGATCAAGGAAGCTTCAGTCAGTGGGTCGCTGCTTTTTTCTGATGATTTTTCAAGTAATGCCAATAATTGGGGCACCTCAGGCAACAACATCGGCGAGATTAATTTCATTTATGATGGGCTTGAGGTCAAGGTCAATACTCCCAACTCACTGCTATGGACAACAACCAACGATCTTTTCAAAGACAGCCAGATCGAGGTGGACGCAGTTTTGCTCGGAGGCCCATCCAACGACGCGTTCGGGGCTGTTTGCCGATTTCAGGATAACGAAAACTTTTATGGGTTCCTGCTCAGTCACGATGGCTATTACGGTATTTTCAAGATGCAGAGCGGAAGTTTTACACTGATCGATTCTCAAAGTGGTTTGTACTTCAGCGAAGTCATTCGGCAGGGTGGTGTGGTGAACCACATCCAGGCGATTTGTCAGGGAGATTCTTTGAAGTTGACCGTGAATGGTACTTTGTTATCTGAAGTTCAGGATGGGAGCTTTTCGCAGGGAAAAATCGGTTTGATCGTCGGAACTTATGAAACAGCAGGCGCGGATGTTTTCTTCGATAATCTTATTGTCCTCCAACCATAAACCATGAAAGTTTTTTTCGATAGCATCGGTTGCCGCCTGAACCAGGCAGAGATCGAACGAATGGCGGCCATTTTTCGCCTGTCGGGGCATGAGATAGTTGATTCACCCAGGGATGCCGACCTGGTGGTCATTAATTCATGCGCAGTGACCGCATCGGCAGCATCAGATTCGCGGTCGAAAGTCAGGCAGGCATACCGCGCCGGAGCGCAGCAGATCGTATTGACCGGATGCTGGGCGACCATCGACGTTGATGGAGCGAAAGCTTTACCCGGCGTCACCGGTATTATTACAAATGAAGAGAAAGAGAAACTCCCTGAGAAGATACTGGGCACCACGTTAAATTTGTATGATCTTGAACCACTGGATCGTCAACCGTTGCCAGGTGTTCACCACAGGACGCGCGCATTCATTAAAGTTCAGGATGGCTGTGATAATTTTTGCACCTTTTGCATCACCCGCGTGGCACGCGGACGATCCCGCAGCTTGAAAAAAGAAGAGATCCTCTCCGAAGTTTTACGCGCGCAGAACGGCGGCACGCATGAGGTTGTGCT
>CAYWCH010000334.1:0-2910 GCA_964456715.1 uncultured Anaerolinea sp.
CGAATCCATAATCCTCCTCGAGGATCTGAGCGATTCGATTGGGGTTGGATGCGATCTCAAAACCGGTCTTTTCCAACGGCCGGCTGGGTGGAGCGGACATGGGAAGATCCAGACTGCGTGTCTTCTTAAGCAGGCAGGCGAAGAAACCGGCGGTTTGCAGGCGGTGCGGCCACAACCGCAAGGAACCGGCCACCCCGGGCAAATACTCGATATCACCATTGCGGAGGATGCCCGACATATCCACAGGCAGTGAAATGGGGATTTTCTGAACCAAGACCGCGTTACCGAAGCGCCTCAGTACAGCGTCGATCACACCTTCATCCTCTTCCAGCAGCAGCGTACAGGTGGAATAAACCACCTCGCCGTTAACCTTTACCGCCTGCAGAGCGCTCGTGAGCAGAGCGGTCTGGCGTTTGGCCAGTTGCAGGCTTTCTTTCGTGGTCACCGGGCGCAGATCGTGACTCTCTGCCACACGCAGCCCCTGCATACTGCACGGCGCGTCGATGAGAACCCGGTCGAAGGTTTCGGGGAACCACGGACCGAATTTCTCACCCGGGAACTGGCTGATGGCGGTGTTGAGTGCTCCCCAGTTCTGCAGCACGATGCGCAACGCGGGGATGCGTCCCTGGCTGGAATCGTTGGCCATCACCAGCCCGTGGTCCAGACCGCGGGCGACCAGGTGGGTTGTTTTCCCGCCCGGCGAGGCCGCCAGATCAAGCGTCAAGCCCGGATCGGCAACGTCAAAGCTGAACAACTCCGGAGGCAGCATCGAAGCGGCTTCCTGGATGTAGTAATATCCCAGGCGGTGCTCCAGTGTCTGGCTTACCGGGGTCCCCCCGCTGTCGTCTACGCGGAAGCCTGCCTTGCAGAAAGGAATGGGATCGACCTGCCAGCCGTAACGCTTCTGCCAATGATCGATGGCAGCAGCATCTGCCTTGAGCGGGTTGAGCCGGATCGTCGGCAACAGCGGTCGTTTGACTTCTTCCTGGAGCAAGCGGAATTCTTCACCCGAAAGCAGCGGCTCAAAGCGCTGCATCGATTGATTCAGCGCTTCTTCCGGGGAGATTTCAGGAACGGACTTCTTGTTCTTTCGCTTCATATTATTTCTCGATGCAGAATACGATCTCGTTGCTGAACTCGATCTCGCTGACCTTCCACGGCAGGTCTGCGATCGTTTCCATCACCAGACGGCGGTGCTGTTCCAGTTTGGGATGCTTACCGGTCAAACTGGCGGTGGGCAGGGAGACCAGCAGGGTTTTGCATTTCAGACTTTTCCAAAACTCCCGGTTGCAGCCGTGACGGCGCTGTTCGAAGCGATGCGCCTCTTTGAAGAACAGGGCAACATCGACCTCGATCTGCGGCGGTTCCACCAGGATGTCTTGATGGATTGCCAATGGTTTCATGCCATTCAACTGGAAAAAGCGATTGATCAGGTCCAGCCTGGGCTGGTGGATGTCGTAGGCGTAATAGCGCGTTCCCGGCTTTAATCCCATCCACGGCAGGGCAAAGGGGTTCAGCGCGCAAGCCAGGTCCATGATGGTGTTGGGGGTACCGGTGCGCTCGAAAATGCGTGGATAGAAATCATCGAGCAAAGGAAGTCGTTCGCGGGTGGAAGCGTGGCTGATCAGCAATTCGGTACAAATCTGTTTGACTTGTTCTGGATTGCCGCTTTTATAGACCTCGTCCAGCTTGGCTGCGTACGCCGGGTAATCCGGGTTACCCAGGTAGGTGGCGGTCAGGTTGTGCAGCTTTTCACGCACGATCTGTTCCACCTCGCGCGGGCTGGACGTTACTGACTGCGCCTGAGCGATCAGATCTTGGATTGTGGCTGCAGGAAGTTCCAGTGAGCGGTATTTCCGCGAAGAGAGCAACTTTTCGGTCAAATCAGCCGTGAAATCGGCACCAGTGGGGAGCTTTGCCATGTTATTTGCGCACCAAAAAAGCGAGTTCGCCGGGGAATTCAAAACGTTCGATCTGCCAGGGTTTGCCTTCAACCAGCTCTTTGAAATGGGTTTCGTAGTTTTGAACCATGCCTTTGGAGCGCCCTCCCAGGCTGTGCGCCGGGAAGGAGACGAGGATGGTATCGGCATTCAATCCTTCGAGCAGGCGTTTTCCGGCATATTTGTCCACCTGTTCCAGGCAGGGGATGGTTTTGAGCAGCAATGCCAGTTGCACCTTGTCTGCGGGAATCGTGTTGGTCAGGTCGCAAAGTCCGGCTTTACCCTTGATCGAAAAATGATCGAAAAAGGTCAGCAAATATCCGGTCATATCGTTGTAAATATCGCAAGCCTGGTAGGTGCAATCCTCTGCCAGTGGCATCCAGGGTAAATTAAGCGGGTTCAGCCCGCAGGCCAGGTCAAGCACCGAATGGATGGGGGACAATGATGCCAGCGTTTGCTTGAAGAACGTTTCATGAATGGACAACCGCTCCGAGGTGGAGGCGTGCTGGCGCATGTTCATGCGGAGGAACTCCTGCACTTCGCGGTTATTAAGATCGTTGGGTAGATTCTTCATTTGTTCGCGCCAGGCAGAGTAAGGGATGGGTTTTTCCTGATACGAGGCACCCACCTGGTGCAGTTTGTTGCGTGTGGTTTTGACGGCTTCCTTGAGCGAACTGCGTTTTGCCAGCTCGGCTTTTCCAATCGCGGCGATGGTGTTTTCATCGATGGCGGCATATTTCTCGCCTTGCCGCACCAGGCGGACAAGTTCCGCCACCAACTCCGGAGTGATCGGGTTCATGCCTGCCTCGCGCGGATGCGGTCGCAGAGCTGGGTCATAAAACGCAGGTTGTGCAGGGTAGCCAGACGCATAAAGAGGGAGTCGCCCATCTTGAACAGGTGATGCAGATAACCCAGCGAGTAATTGGCGCAGCACGGACAGTCACAGTATTCCGAGATGGGGCCGTCGCGG
>CAYWCH010000335.1:0-2905 GCA_964456715.1 uncultured Anaerolinea sp.
TTGGGGCAAAACGGCTATTGATGCTGAGCCTGGGAATCTCCAGCGCGGGAGCCGTGTTGTTCATTTTCAGTTTTAGTCACGTTGCCTTGAGTATCGCGGCTGTGATGGTGCTGGGTTTTGGTTTTGGCGCGATCTTCCCGACCCTTTTCGGGCTCATGTCCACCACCTACAAGCAAAACTCGAGCAGACCCGGCAGCCTGTTGACGGCCACCGCTTCATTGAGCGGCATGGCCCTGCCCTGGCTGGTGGGCATCACGTTCACGAGCCTGGGCATCCGCTCAATGACCTTCTTCGTCGCCGGGCTGATCTGTCTGCTCTGGATTGGTCTCTTCGTCAACCTTAAAACCAAAAAGAGTAATTAGGAATAACTCGTTTAGAATCACAAGCCAGGTCAAGAAACCCGGTAGCCGGGGTGATATCCTTCAACCATCAGGTGAAGAATGGATAATCTTGAAACGGTCAACGCGGTTCAGCGGATGCAATCGTTCATCGACGATCATTTGAACGAGCCAATCACGCTGCAAATGCTCGCCAAGGCGGCGGGGTATTCGCCATGGCACGCTGCCAAGGCATTCAAATCGTTGACCGGAAAAGCACCCTTCGAATACATCCGCTCGATGCGGCTGTCTCGAGCAGCCCTGCGCTTGCGGGATGAAGAGGTGCGGGTGGTGGACGTGGCTTTCGATTTCATGTTTGGGTCGCATGAGGGTTTCACGCGGGCGTTTTCGAAGGAATTCGGCGTTACCCCGCAGCAATTCTCGTCAGCCTGGCACCCCATCCGATACTTCTATCCGGAAGACGTGCTCAAGAAACACTTCACCCATCAAAAAGGAGAAAAGACGATGACAGATACCAAAACGATCTTTGTCCAGGTGGTGGACCGTCCGGCGCGCAAATTGATCCTCAAACGGGGAATCAAGGCCGCTGATTATTTTGCCTACTGCGGTGAAGTGGGCTGCGAGATCTGGAACGAGCTGTGCGCGATCAAACAGGCGATCTTCGAGCCGGTGGGGATGTGGCTGCCGGAGCACTTGCGCAAACCGGGTACCTCGGAATACGCGCAGGGTGTGGAAATGCCGGCGGATTACTCAGGTCCGGTGCCGGAGGGGTATGATCTGATTGACCTGCCGGCGTGCAAGGTGATGATCTTCCAGGGCGAACCCTACGACGACGCCAGATTTGAAGAAGCCATTGGTGAGATGTGGGAAACGATGAAGAACTACAAACCCGAGATCTACGGGTTCCGTTGGGCCGATGAAGATGGCCCGCGCTTTCAACTGGAACCGCAGGGATATCGCGGCTACATCGAAGGACGTCCGGTGCGGCTGCTGAATACCAAGTAATAATGAAACGGAGCATCAAACGATGCTCCGTTTCATTATTTTTCCATCACCTTGTTGATAAAAGCCGGCAGCAGCCCGCCTTGTTTGAAATCTTCAAGCTCGGCCTGGGTTTCGATGCACACCCGCGCCTTGAAGTTGGTGACCTGACCATCCCGGGTGGCGCGCAGGGTGACGACCTTGCCGATCTGCAGCGGTTCAAGTGACTCGATTGTGAACGTCTCGGCTCCGGTCAGGTTCAATGAAGCAGCGGTCTCTCCGTTCTGAAAGGTGAGCGGGAGGATGCCCATCCCCACCAGGTTGGAGCGGTGGATGCGCTCGAAGGATTCAGCCAGCACCGCCTTGACCCCAAGCAGCAGCGGACCTTTGGCGGCCCAATCGCGGCTCGAACCGGTACCGTATTCCCTGCCGGCGATCACCAGCAGCGGGACGCCCTCCGATTTGTATTTCATGGCTGCGTCGAACAGGCTCATCTGCTCGCCGTCGGGGAGGTGCAGCGCCTGACTGCCTTCCACACCGGAGAGCATTTTGTTCTTCAAGCGGGGATTAGCCAGTGTACCGCGCATCAGCACGTTGTAGTTTCCACGCCGTGAACCGTACGAATTGAACTCGGAGACGGGCACATCCAGGCCGCGCAGGTAGGTACCTGCAGCGCTTTGTGCGGGGATATCTCCAGCCGGGGAGATGTGATCGGTGGTCACCGAGTCACCCAGCACGGCCAGCACGCGCATCGGTCGATCAGTCCAGTTTAATGAATTGTCTGTGCCTTCAAAGAACGGCGGTTCCTGGATGTAGGTGGAATCCACTTTCCAGCGGTACAACGGCGAAGAATCACATTGGATCTGCTGCCAGCGTTCGTCACCTTTGAGGATGTCGGCGTAGTTGCGCTCGAACAGGTCGGCGGTTACGCACTCCGCGATGGCGCGGTTGATCTCGGCTGTTGATGGCCACAGGTCGCACAGCATCACCGGTTTGCCGGCCGGATCTGTCTGCAGCGGTTCGTGCTCCAGGTCGATCTTGACTGTGCCCGCCAGGGCATACGCCAGCACCAGCGCCGGTGACGCCAGGTAGTTGGCCTGCACCAGCGGATGGACCCTGCCCTCGAAGTTGCGGTTGCCAGAGATGACCGCCGCGACCGCGAGTTTGCATTCCTTGATCGCCTGTTCAACTGCCGGCGCCAGCGGTCCGCTGTTGCCGATGCAGGTGGCGCAGCCGTAGCCAGTCACGCTGAATCCGAGGGCTGCCAGCGGATCGATAAGGCCGGCCTTTTCAAGGTAGGCGGTGACCACGCGGGAGCCGGGGGTCAGGCTGGTTTTGACGGCAGGGCTGACCTGCAGGCCGCGTTTGACCGCGTTCCGCGCCAGCAACCCGGCAGCGATCATGCCGAAGGGGTTGGAGGTGTTGGTGCATGAGGTGATGGCGGCAATGACGACCGAACCGTGGTCGAGGGGGATTTTTTGGCCTTTTAAATTGATGGTTTCCTGGGAGGGGATTGAACTCTCAACGATTCCCAATCCGCCATCGGTCTTGGGACGATGCAGGTAGCTGTTGAAATTGGAACTCAC
>CAYWCH010000336.1:0-2005 GCA_964456715.1 uncultured Anaerolinea sp.
TCCCCCCGCCAGGAATCCAGCACGGGATCAACCACTGATTCGTTCAGAACATCAGCCGGGATGCCGATACCTTGCTGATAAACCAGCCGGTGGAACTGTTCTCCCAATCGCATCAGCTCTTCGTGTTCACGCACCGGTTCGGTCTCCAATGCCGGCCAATCCTGGTTCAGAATGTGGCGCAGGTAAAAAAGCCTGCGGCAATTATGAAAGTCTTCGAGGTTTTGCTGGTTGAAGGAGAAATTATCAGGCAGTTTCATCTTGATTCTCCAGGTAAGCACTGAGCGCTGAGAGCGGTAGAGCCATGCTGCTGTTGCCCTGGCGTCCGGAGTTCCAGGTGACGATCAGGTTCTCGCGAGCGCGGGTAATGCCCACATAAAGCAGGCGCAATCGTTCAGAAGCGTAGCTGAGCCGGGCTTCCCGGGTGGCATTGCCGCTTTCCAGGTAGAGTTCATCCGGTTTGCCATTGACCATGGCTTTCAATTGAGCCAGACACTCGGCTTCAAGGTTGAGCTTGTCGTGGATGAACCATTTCTCACCCTTGTACTGGTCCGATTCCTGAACCGATGGAAAGTCGTAATTGTTAACGCTGAGCAGGTACACACGATCCCATTCGAGACCCTTGGCCTTGTGGTAGGTCGAGATGAATACCTCGCCTTTATGTTTTTCAGGGTCAAAACCGGTCTCTTCTTCAGCAAAGCCCATGAACTTGCGGCGGTTGGAAGCAATTTCACCCAGTTCCATGGCAAAGTCCTGCAGTTGAAACTCGGGATGCAGCCGCGCCGTAAATTCCAGCATCAAAGCCAGTTTGTGAGCCACGGCCAGATCCACCGGGTTGGTGAACAACTCCTGCGACATGGTGATGACCAGTTGGTCGACAGGGAGAAGGGTCGCGTTCTGCCATCGCACAATACGGTCCCGGAACGCAGCGAGATTCGCGGTGGTTTCTTCTCCAAAACGCGGCGCAACCTCGATTGAAAGCCAATCCTTTCCGGGTTGGGGATACAGGTAATCTTCAAGCTGCGAGCAGGACTTGATCAGGCGGGTCAGACGATCCAGGGTCTCCTTCGCCTCGGGCGTCTCGGCTAGGGGTTTGTTGATCTCATGAAACGCCATCGACAATTTTACCGGCGACGCCGGTTCAGCCAGTGAGACAAGCAGTCTTTCGAGAATCTTGCAGGTAACGCGGGTGGATTCGCTGCTCTTGAGCATTTCAACGACTTTGATATCGGCTGCCTGCAATCCCTCGACTACCTTTTCTCCGTGTGCGGCGATCGGGCTGAGTACGGCGATGGTTTTATCGGGATGCTCAGGCAGCCAGCGTTTGATTGATTCAACAACCCGGGCGATTTCCTGTTCGGGTGATTGTTTGGCTGTGTAAATGACGATATTCTTCGGTGTATCCGCCGGGTTGGGCTGCGGATCATTGGGAGGGGTGGGTTCGATATAAGGCTTGATCAGCGAATTACGCAATTGCGCCACGGGATGGTCCTGCATCGTCCAAGTGATGAGCTGGTTGGCCAGGCGGATGATACTGCGGCAGGAGCGCCCGGAATTGGCGAGGTCTCTGGAGGTTACCCGGGAATCTCTGAGGAAGTTCTTGAGGTATTCAGGGCTGGCCGTGGTGAAAGTTTCATAAATAGCCTGATTGGGATCGCCGACCCGCACCCAGTTTCCCTGCGAGCCGACAAGAAGTTTGAGGATCTCCTCCTGCAATTTGGAAGAATCCTGGGCTTCGTCTTCAAGGATGTATGGCCAACGATATTGGAGGCGCTCCAGGTATTCAGGATCGGTTTTCAGCACCAGATAAGCCAGACGAATCAGATCGGAAAAATCGACTGCGCCGCGCAATTGGATACCGTGCTGGTATTGCGCGTAGACCTCCACGGCCATATTAAAAATGGGATCGCTGAAGTGATATTTTTCAACTAGTTCACGCAGCGTTACCGGATCCAATTGCAGGTCTTTGGCCTGGCTGATGAAATTGGCATTAATCGAGGTGATGGTC
>CAYWCH010000336.1:2015-2899 GCA_964456715.1 uncultured Anaerolinea sp.
GAGCTGCGTGATCATATCTTCCCAGGATCGTTTGACCTTGAAATCCGGAGGGAGGTAATCAGGAAGGATGTAACTGTCCTGCAGGTCCGGATGGTTATGCAGGTAGGAAATGGAATAATCTTCGAGCATTCGGGAGGCTTCGGAATCATCGATGATCGAGAAATTCTTATCAAGGTTGGCTTTGCCATAATTCTCGCGGACAATATCGTGCGCCAGGCCGTGAAGGGTGCGCACGCGATAGCCGATGTCCGGGAGTAATCCTTTTTCCTTGATAAATCCGCCGATGCGTGAAGAAAAATTATCGACCGCTGAGTTGACCAGGGTGACGATGAGCACTTCCTGACTATCGCTCAGTCCGCCATCCATGACCAGGTTGGCAGCCAGGCTGGAAAGTGTATGTGTTTTACCGCTGCCGGGGACCGCGGAGACTCCCATCCAACCGGAGCGGTACTTGAGGATCTCGGCTTGCATGGGGCGAGGTTTAAACACGGCGGGCCTCGCTTTCTCGATCCAATCCGCGCAGCATGGTTTGAACGGCTACCAGAAGGGCACCGCGTTCTTCAGAACCGGATTCATTGAGGCCGACAGTGATCAGATCCACATGAGTGGCGCAGCGGCGCAGCAGGCCGGTGATGATACGGTTGAGCGTATCCTGGTTGGTGCCCAGTTCATCCGCGCCGGTCCATTGCCGGCCTGCCGGCCAATTCCGGCTCAGCACATAGGGTTGGGTTAATGGTTGGTCCAGGCGGCTCCACCAACCGCTGGAGCCAATGTCGAGCCAGAACTGATAGGCAACCGGCCGGTTACTCATCAAATAGGTGAATGCCGGTGCCACCAGAACACTGTGACTGTTTTCCTGCTCGTCCCAATTGGTGAGGTATTGG
>CAYWCH010000337.1:0-2897 GCA_964456715.1 uncultured Anaerolinea sp.
TTTAATGTAATCAAGTTTGTCTATTAAAGCCTCGTAGCTGCCCCAACGCGACTTCAGTTCTCGGTAGCGGCTCTCGCTCAAGAAAGTGAATGGCCGGAGTTCCTGCAGTTCGTCGCGGGCATGCGAATTCTGATCCTGCGATTCACTCGATTGATCCTCGAGCTGATTACGCAGACCTTCCATGGCTTCTTCCGCTTCGGCCTTAACCTGCTCGATGTTCATCTTCAATTGTTCAATGTCGCGGGACATTTCGTTCTTGAATTCGGTCTCGATCTCTTCAAGGCGTTCCTTCACAGCCTTTTGCACGCTGGCGATCTGGTCGGCAGAAGCAACATCACCGGCCTCGGCAATAGTGAGGCTGGCAGTTTCGAACAAGACCTGTTTTTTCAACTTCTGACCGAGCTGTTCGGTCAGCTTGCGTTCGATCGATTGCCCTTCCTGGATGACAGGTTCGAGGCGGGTAGTAATCTGCTCTTCAGCGCGTGATTCGATGTCTTTCTTGCGCTGGGTGTACTCAGCGATCTTCTTGTCACGACTCTGCTTGACTTCAAGGATTTGGGTATTGATCTGGCTGGCTCGTTCGCGTTCCGAAACATTGATTTCGTCCTCAAGGCGTTTAAGCGCCTTCTGGCGGGCATCATCATCAACAAAGGTGACAATGTACTGGGCGAAGTAAAGCACACGGTCCAGGTTGCGGCGGGAGATGTCTAAAAGCAAGCCCAGATACGAGGGGATACGGCGGGTATACCAGATATGCGCCACCGGAGTAGCCAATTCGATATGACCCATGCGTTCACGGCGCACAGAGGAACGTGTGACTTCCACACCGCATTTGTCGCAAACGATGCCCTTGTAACGGGGGTTTTTGTATTTACCACAATAGCATTGATAATCTCGTGTCGGGCCAAAAATTGCTTCGTCGAAAAGGCCGTCTTTTTCAGGACGCAACCGCCTGTAGTTGATCGTTTCAGGCTTCAGCACTTCACCATACGACCAGCTTTTTATCGTCTCAGGGGAAGCCAGGTTGATTCGGAGAGCTACCAGACTTTTTGTTTCCACTAAATGCCTCCTTGAAAGGAACCCTCAAGCATTAAACACACAATCAGCGCATAGTGTTTTATTCTGCGCTGAACAAATCATCGCAAATCCGCAAAAATTTCATGCGACTGAAAAGTATACCACGAAACTATCAACAATACACTGTAATTTTCATCTATTTCTTTACTGTTTGATGGATCGGTACGGCCAAAGTAAATGTGCTTCCCTTCCCCAATGCACTTTCGACTGTCACCTTTCCCCGGTGTCGTTCTGCGATCGATTTAACAATCGAAAGCCCCAATCCAACATTTTTCGCTTTTTTGCCGTCCCTGGCTGTGTTTTTCTGAACTTTTTCGAAGATCGTCGGTAGATCGATCGGAGAAATCCCGGGGCCATGATCCTGGACTTCAAATTTTATCATTTCATCATCAGAGGTGAGGCGTAACAAGACCTGGCCATTGATCGGTGAAAACTTAATCGCGTTATCCAACAGGTTAACCAAAGCTTGCAGCAGCAGGGTTTTATCCGCGTCAATCTGCAAATCCTGTACCGAGGTCAACTCACGCATCAATTGAATTTTCCGTTGAGTCGCCAGAGGTTGCACTTGGTTGATCGCCTGATCCAATAGATCAAGCGGTGATACCTTTTCCACTTGCAGTTCGATCCCGGCTTCGATCCTGCCAAGGTCCAGCAGGTTATCGACCATGTGGGTCATCTTATCCAGGTTCTCAATGATCTTTGTCGCATATTCCTTTTGCTGCGTGTTCATCTCCCCCACCATCGGAAGCATGGAAACATAACCCTTCAATTGTCCCAGCGGATTGCGCAGATCGTGACTTACCGTGGTCACAAAATCGGACTTCATTCGCTCCAGCTCTTTATAATCGCTCACATCGTGTAATACACACACTTTACCGATCTTCTTGTTATCCAATTCGACCGGGGAGATGCTCACCAGGTAGGTCCTGCCATTCTCAAGAATGATCTCGTTCGAAGATAATTCCTTTGAATTCGTTTTTGCCACCAGATTTTCCAGGGATTTCGATCCGATCGATTTTGATGCGAATAAGGTTTCTCCCATTGATTCGATCAATCCGGGGGTGTTTTCTGCCGCCTGGTTACCGGTCAATACCTGACCTTCGTTATCCACCAGCAATACAGGATCGGGCGTTGAAGCCAGGACCGATTCCATACGCTGTTTTCCACTTTCGGCTTTCAAATAGAGCTTGGAATTCGTTACTGCCAGGGTTACCTGGTTTGAAAGCGTCGTAAAGAAACGTGTCTCGCTTTCTGAGAACCGGTGCGGCTGGGCGTACCCCACCCATAGCGCTCCAAGGTAATCGCTGCCATCTCTGATTGATGTACCCAACATCTCGGCAGGGATGCTGGCTCCCTTGGGAATTCCCAGACGTTTTAACCTTGCCCGCGAGGGGATCACTAAGACCTTTTCCTCCTGCATCATGTCAAGCAGGTTTTGATCCATCACCTGATATTCCTGAGACAATGGGCCGGATGCATAGACTTCAGTTTCGCTTTCGATACCGTTTTTCGGATCCAGCAGCAAGACCAGGCGGGCGGAATCTGCCCCAAACGACAAGGCTGCTTTGAGAATATGATCAGCGGCTCCCTCGATGCTCAAATTGGACGCAACTCCCTGTGAGACTTCCAGCAATCTGTCGAGCTCTTCCAGGCGCTCCTTCAGGCTGACGCGCATTTGCTCGAAAGCCGAACCCAACCTGCCGATCTCATCGACACCCTTCGGGGTGATGGAAGCATCCAGCCCACCCTGCGCGATCCGGCTTGCCTGGTTTGCCAGCGTAACAAGCGAAAATGTCACTGTGCGCATCATGTAACGCAGC
>CAYWCH010000338.1:0-2889 GCA_964456715.1 uncultured Anaerolinea sp.
GGCCACCACGATGATGCGCGCGCCTTGTTCTTGCAGGAAGCGGGTGATGGCAAAAGACAAACCGCGGATCTCTTCAAGCCCACGTTTGCCGTAAGGGACATGCGCTTGGTCGGCCAGGTAAAACAGGGGCGCTTCGGGCATCAGCCGATGGATTTCCCGCAGCACAGATAACCCGCCTACCCCTGAGTCGAAAATGCCGATCAAATTCTTTTTGCCGGACGAATCTTTCATTGCGCTGCCAGGATTATAAATGAAAAGGGTGCAGCCTGGCGTTGGCCGCACCCACATGAACAACAAGGGCGATGAAAAATTACGAGAATTTCTCTTTGAGGCGGGCTTTTTTGCCAGTCCTCTCGCGCAGGAAGAAAAGTTTGGCACGGCGGACTTTGCCGTGGCGTTCAACCACTACCTTGTCAATGCGCGGTGAGCGCATCAGGAAGGTGCGTTCCACGCCGATGCCGTTGGCGGCCAGGCGGCGCACGGTGAAGCTGGAGTTGTTGCCCTTGTTGTGCATGTAGATCACGACGCCTTTGAACTCCTGAATACGTTCGCGGGTGCCTTCCTTGATCTTTACATGGACGGAGACGCTATCCCCGCTGTGCAGTTCGGGAATGTTGGCGTTTTCCGGGGCATCATAGGCTTTCAATAAATCGCTCATCTTAGTATCCTTGCTAATAATTTCGTCCGGACCTACCGGCGCGAAGCGGTATTATATCACGGGTTTCTACAAAAGAGAATGGATAATGTGGATCAGTGACCAGTGATTAGTGATCAGGAAAATCAATTCCTGATTGTCTTGTCGCCTGATTACCAAGCGCCTATTTTACTCCAACCCCGCCTGGACGGCCATGGCCAGTTCCTCTGTGATGCCGGGGACGGTCATCAGATCATCCATGCTTGCCTCGCGGATGGCGTCGATGCTGCCGAAGCGGGTGAGCAGAGCCTTACGCCGCTGCGGTCCGATGCCGGGGATGGCGTCGAGACGTGAAGCCACGCCGAGTTTGCCGCGCGCTTTGCGGTGGGCGGTGATGGCGAAGCGGTGCGCCTCGTCGCGGATGCGCTGGATGAGGTACAACCCCTGCGAATGGCGCGCCAGCATCAGCGAGCCTTCCACCTCGGGGCGGAAGAGTTCTTCCTGCTGTTTGGCCAGGCCGACCACGGGGACGCGTTCATTCAAGCCGAATTGTGCCAGCACCCCCACGGCGCGCCCGAGCTGCCCCTTGCCGCCGTCGACCATCAACAGGTCGGGCAGCACCGAAAACGAGGCGTCGATCTTCTCGCCCACCTTGTGCTGCTCCTGCGCGGCCTGCCAGCGTTTGAAGCGGCGCGTCAGCACCTCTTCCATGCTGGCGAAGTCATCCGGGCCTTCGACCGTTTTGATGTTGAAATGGCGGTACATATTCTTGGCGGGAGTACCCTGTTCGAACACCACCATGGAACCGACCGAAGCCGTGCCCTGGGTGTTGGAGATATCGTAGCACTCAATGCGGCTGGGTGGTTCGGGCAGTTTCAGCGCCTCCTGCAGTTCAGCCAGTGCCTGGGTCTGTTTGTTCTTGTCGGCTTCCCACTGGCTGCGCAGCGATTGCAGGGTCTCGACGGCGTTTTCCGTGGCCATCTGCACCAGTTCCTGAGGCGTGCCCGATTTGGGTACGGTCAATTCCACCTTGTTGCCGCCGCGTTTGCCGTTCATCCAGGCCTTGATGATGTTGGCCTCTTCGATTTCGTTGGGCAGCAGCACCTGCTCCGGGATGGAGGCAGCTTTACTGTAGAACTGCTTCATGAACTCGCTGATAACCTCGCTATCGGGGGTCTCTTCGGTGCCTTCGAGCACGAAATATTCGCGCCCGAGCAGTTTGCCGTTGCGGATGAAGAAGATCTGCACACAGGCCTCACCGTCGGCTCGCGCGATGGCCAGCACGTCCGAATCACGTTGATCGGAGGTGATCACCTTTTGCTTTTCCACCACGCGGTCGATGGCGTTGATCTGGTCGCGCAGGGCGGCGGCCTTCTCGAAGAGCATCCCCTCCGAGGCGGCTTCCATTTCAACGCGCAGACGGTTGACGATGGGGTCGGTATGCCCGTCAAGGAAATCGCACAAATCGGCGATCAACTGGCGGTAACCGGCCTGGTCGATGGCACCGATGCAGGGTCCGGAGCAGAGTTTGATGTCGTAATACAGGCAGGGACGCAGGTCCTTGCCTGTGATTTCGCGGTCGCAGGTGAGGTAAGGGAAGATGTGGCGCAGCACATCAAGCGTCTGGTGCACCGCCCACACGCTGGTGTATGGGCCGAAATAACGGGCGCCGTCCTCCTGCATCAGGCGGGTGATGGTCACCTTTGGGAAAGGTACGGTGAGGTTGACCTTGATGTAGGGGTAGCGTTTGTCGTCCTTGAGGCGGATGTTAAAGCGCGGCCGGTGCTTCTTGATGAGGTTCATCTCGAGGATGAGTGCTTCAAGCTCCGAACCGACCACGATCCACTCCAGGTCGGCAATCTGTGAGACCAGCTTGCGCGTTTTCGGCGATTGGTCGCCGCGTTCCTGGAAGTAGGAGCGCACCCGGTTCTTGAGGATGATGGCCTTACCGACATAGATGATCTCCCCGGCGGCGTTCTTCATGATGTAAACGCCGGGTTTTTCGGGCAGGGTTTTCAGGATGCCTTGGATGTGTTCGGAGGTTTCGACCATGGGGTTATTATAACAATGATGTAAGGGCGGGTCACGGACCCGCCCTTACAATTGGTGATTTGAATTAATATTGTTCTGTTTTTCGCAACGAATTCAGGCGCCAGATCGCCACTCCAAAAGTGACCACGGCGAAAGCTGCGATAATGCTGATCGCCAGGCTGGGTTGGATATCGAATGGCATTGCATATGCCAGGCTGTAGAAC
>CAYWCH010000339.1:0-2886 GCA_964456715.1 uncultured Anaerolinea sp.
GTCATCCAAATTTAGCAGCGCAGAAACCCTTGTCCAGGCAGCGCAAATGGCGGTTGAAGCCGCCAAGGAGAAATAACACCGATGAGCATCCTTGCAAACCAAAGTTCCAAGTTGATCGTGCAGGGGATTACCGGCCAGGAAGGATTGTTCAACGCTCAGCAGATGCTTTTTTATAAATCCAATCTGGCGGGTGGGGTGACTCCGGGAAAAGGTGGGGAATGGGTACTGGATGGTAAAATCCCGGTTTTTGATTCGGTAAAGGCAGCAGTTGAAATGACCGGAGCAGATACATCGGTGATATTCGTCCCCGCCCGCCATTGCGCAGATGCGATATTTGAAGCAGCTGATGCTGATATTCCTCTTATTGTTTGCATCACCGAAGGGGTACCGGTTCAGGATATGCTTAAAGTGAAAAGTTTTCTCAAACATAAGAAAACCAGGTTGATCGGACCCAATTGCCCGGGGATATTAACACCTGGTGAATCAAAAATTGGAATCATCCCAGGGAATATTACACTCCCGGGAAATATCGGGGTGGTATCCAAATCTGGAACTCTTACCTATGAAGTGCTGTATGCGTTGAAGCAAAAATCAATGGGAGTATCAACCTGCGTGGGAATTGGCGGAGATCCAATCAAGGGGACGGGTTTTATTGAGATCCTTGAAATGTTTGAAGCTGATGCGTATACGGATAAAGTCGTTCTGATCGGTGAGATTGGCGGCAGCGATGAAGAAAATGCTGCGGAATATATTTCACGGTATATGACCAAACCAGTGGTTGCTTTTATCGCTGGGATCACAGCTCCGCCGGGCAAGAGAATGGGGCACGCCGGAGCGATTATCGATGGAAAAACCGGAACTGCAAAAGCCAAGATCGAAGCATTGGAGTCAGCAGGTGTGAGAGTGGCAAAACACCCCGAAGAAATCTCAACAATTCTGAGTTAAAAAAGGAGCGCAGGAGAAAAGTTTCCTGCGCTTCTCATTTTGATCACTTCTTGTGGCTATCGATGTATTTTATGGCATCTGAGACGGTTTTGATATTTCTCGCATCTTCATCATTGATATTGATATCGAATTTCTCACAAAAGCCATCGATCAGGAAGAACTGGTCCATGGAGTCGGCTTTAAGATCTTCGACAAATCGAGTGTCTTCTTTAACTTCCTTCTCATCGACTTTGAGAACGTCGACGATAACCGCTTTGACCTTTTCAAACGTATCACTCATTCTAGACCTCCTGGAATAATTACAGACTGAGATATATTTAGAATTGTAACTTTCCTGTTCATTCTGTCAAGGAACAACTTTTAACAATCCTGTTTCCTCGAATTAATAACACCAAGATTGTAATTTAGGTCTGGTATACTGGTAATGTTCAGCGAGATTATGATGGCAAGCCAAATCCAAAAAAGAAAATCCGATCACATCCGTATCAACCTGGAAAAAGATGTTCTTTCAGGTTATTCAAATGGATTGGAAGATTATGCTCTTGAGAATTGTGCGCTGCCTGAAACCAACCTGGCGGATATTTCCACCAAGACCGAATTCCTTGGTTTTCAATTAAAACTTCCTATGATCATCTCCTCCATGACCGGAGGAAACGATGAGGGGCTGGCAATCAATCAGAATCTTGCTCAAGCAGCGGAAGTAAAAGGGGTCGCAATCGGTTTGGGATCACAACGGCCTATGCTCGAAAAATCCAATTTGTTGGGATCGTTCAAAATCAGGGAACTGGCTCCAACTGTTCCAATTTTTGGAAATATCGGTGCGGTGCAATTCAATTATGGATTGACCATTGATGACTGCAAGCGACTGGTGAGATCGATCGATGCCAATGGTTTGATCCTGCATCTGAATCCCTTGCAAGAAGCCCTCCAGCCAGAAGGCGAAAAGGACTTTTCGGAGCTACTGAGAAAAATTGAGGAATTATGCAAGAAAGTGCAATTCCCTGTGCTGGTAAAGGAAGTGGGCTGGGGAATATCTGCTCAAGTGGCAAAGCAACTAATTAACGCAGGGGTGTCGGCAATCGATGTGGCTGGCGCCGGAGGAACATCCTGGGCAATGGTCGAGGCAAATCGTATTGCCGATGAACGAATGCAAAAAATCGCGTACGATTTTAAAGAATGGGGAATTCCTACTGCTCAATGCATAAGAGATATTCGCTCAATGAATAAAAAAAATCCATTGATCGCTTCAGGTGGGATTCGCAATGGTGTGGAGATGGCGAAATGCATCGCCCTGGGAGCGAACCTTTGCGGGATGGCGGGAAGATTACTCCGGGTTGGGGCGGATTCCGCGCAAAAAGTGGTTGAAGCGATTGAAGACATTGATAGAGAACTGCGCATAGCCATGTTTTCAACAGGAAAGCTTACCATTTCATCCCTCTCAAAATGCAGGCTCATCGATGTCAAGAGAAAATGAATCTTGTTCGAATGATATGAAATTAATGTTGGCTGAAATCGAAGAAAAGTCCCGCGAATGGATTCAGAATCAATGGGGTGACGAGTATTGCGGGCTGGAAGGAATGTTCATTTATCAGATGGGCTGGTCTGAGAAAACCAGAGGAAGCGGCAAACGCATCCGACCGATATTGACGCTCCTTACTGTTGATGGACTGGGTGGTGAATGGCGAAAAGCCATACCAGCCGCAATGGCACTGGAACTGCTTCATAATTACTCATTGATCCACGATGATATCGAAGATAACAGCACTTTGCGAAGGGGACAGGAAACCATTTGGGTCAAGTGGGGGCAGGCTCAGGGGATCAACAGCGGAGACGCCATGCTCAACCTGGCATTGTCAACACCCTGGCTTTTGGAGAAAGACTACCCGTTATCAATCACAGTGGATGTTGTGAAAACATTGCAGCAATATTCCATCGAGCTGA
>CAYWCH010000340.1:0-2868 GCA_964456715.1 uncultured Anaerolinea sp.
ACGGTCATTAAAAAAGGAAAAATATTCAACCTGTAGGGGCAATTCATGAATTGCCCCTACAGAGCAATGTATTATAAATATTGCGAATGACGCCAAATAATAACATCCACGAAATTCGCGTTTAATGATTTGAAGGAAAACCAATGCTCACACTCGAAGAAGCCAGAAAATGGTATGTCGACACCGACCCGGTGCACGATTTTTCACACATCGAACGGGTCTACCGCATGTCTGACCGGTTGGCGCGCATCGAAGGCGCCGACCTGGAGATCGTCCATGCCGCGGCACTGCTGCACGACGCAGAAGGCACCACCCCCGGCAGCGACGCCCGTCTGGAACATCACCTGCGCTCGGCGGAATTTGCCCAGAAGATCCTCGCCGCAGAGGGCTGGGACCAGGCCCGCATCGACGCGGTCAAACACTGCATCCGCGCCCACCGCTACCGCGACGACCGCGAGCCGCCGGCCACTATCGAAGCCAAATGCCTGTTCGACGCCGATAAACTGGACGTACTCGGCGCCATCGGCGTCGTCCGCACCGTGGTCTATGCCGCACTGGCAGGAACCCCTACCTACACCGAACCCTCGCAGCAATTCATCGAGACTGGAAAGGAAATCCCCGGTGAACTGCACAGCGCCTACCACGAATACCTCTTTAAACTGCGCAAAGTGGAAAACCGCCTCTTTACCCAAACTGCGCGCGAACTGGCCAAAGCCCGCCGCGAGTATCTTGATATCTTTTTCACACAACTTATCGCTGAATATAATGGAGAACGCTGAACATGACTGAACCCAACCAACCCACTCTCGAACAGGTCATCGCCTGGGCAAAGGAAGCCGGCAGGATCATCCGCTCGAAATTCTACGACGAGCACACTATCGGTTACAAAGGCGCCGTGGACGTGGTCACCGAAGCCGACAAAGCCTCGGAAGATTACCTGCTCGGCGAGATCAAGCGCTGCTTCCCGGGTCACTCGCTGCTGACTGAAGAAAGCGGCGAACACGCCGGCGACGCGCAAAACTGCTGGATCATCGACCCGCTGGACGGCACGGTCAACTACGCCCACCGGCTGCCCATCTACTCGGTCTCGATTGCCTTCCAGCACAACGGACAGCTTCAGCTTGGCGTGGTTTACGACCCGACCCAGGATGAATGCTTCAGCGCTGAACGCGGCAAAGGGGCCTTCCTCAACGGCAAAAAGATCGCGGTCTCACAAACCCCCGAGCTCATCCAGTGCCTGCTGGTGACCGGTTTTCCGTATGATCGCGAGAGCCCAACCTACAAACGCGGTCAGCGCCTGTTCACGCACATGACCACCATCACCCAGGGGGTGCGCCGCTTGGGGTCCGCCGCGCTGGACCTGTGCTACGTGGCCTGCGGCCGCATGGACGCCTACTTCGAGCTTTCCATTCATGCCTGGGACATTGCCGCTGCGGCCCTGCTGGTGCAGGAAGCTGGTGGCATTGTCACAGACATCGACGGCAATCCGGACTATATGACCCCGCCGTACGCACTGATCGGCTCCAATCCGCTGGTCTACGACCGTTTGTTGGCAGAGATCAAGAACATCGATTGATAACTCCTGTATAATTCTCATGTTAATGAGGATCATCTTATAAACGAGGTGCTGAATGGCAACAAAAACCAAAGGTTACACCCAAAAACGCTGGAGCCTGGCCGACCTGTATCCGGCGGCCAACGGCCCGCAAATGAAGAAGGATTTCAAGGAACTGGATAAGAAGGTCAGCGAGTTCGAGAAGGTGCGTTCCAAACTCAGCCCTTCGATCAGCCCGGCTGATTTCATGTCCATCGTCAAGTCGCTGGGTGAGATTTACGAACTGGCTAACCGTCTGATCGGTTACGCCGAATTACTCTTTACTGAAAACACCCAGGATCAATCTGCACTGACCCTGGTGGCACGCGCTCAGCAGACCATGGCTGAGATTGAAAATCGCGTCCTCTTCTTCGGATTGTGGTGGAAAGAAATCCCCGACGAGACCGCCGCGAAACTGATGAAAGACAGCGGCGATTACCGCTACTGGCTTGAAGAGATGCGCCACTTCAAACCGCACACCCTGAGCGAACCTGAAGAGAAGATCATCAATACCAAGAACGTCACCGGCAACAATGCCCTGGTCACCCTTTACAGTTCCATCACCAACCGCTACACGTTCAAGGTGAAGGTGGACGGCGAAGAGAAGGAAATGACCCGCGACGAGTTGATGATGTACGTGCGCGAGGCCGATCCCGACCTGCGCGCTGCGGCTTACCAGGAACTTTACCGCGTCTATGGCAACGACGGCCTTATCCTGGGGCAGATGTACCAGACGCTTGTGCGCGACTGGCGCAACGAGAACGTGGAAATGCGCCACTTCAAGTCGCCGATCTCCGCCCGCAACCTGAACAACGACCTGCCAGACGAAGTGATCGACACCCTGCTTAAAGTGGCCGAGAAGAATACCGACATCTTCCAGCGCTTCTTCAAACTCAAAGCCAAACTGCTGGGCATGAAGAAACTGCGCCGCTACGATGTCTACGCTCCCATCGCCAAATCGGACAAACACTTCGAATTCCAAAATGCCACCGAGAAGGTATTTGCCTCCTTCCGTGAGTTCGACCCGCGCTTCGAGACCCTGGCCAAACGGGTATTGGATGAGGACCACCTCGACGCAGAGGTCCGCAAGGGTAAAGAAAGCGGCGCCTTCTGCGCCACCCTTGGCCCCAAGCTCACCCCGTGGGTGCTGTTGAATTACCAGGGCAAATCAGACGACGTCTCAACCATGGCACACGAACTGGGTCACGCCATCCATTCCATGCTGGCCGAGGGGCACACCATCTTCACCCAGCATGCCTGCCTGCCCCTGGCCG
>CAYWCH010000341.1:0-2856 GCA_964456715.1 uncultured Anaerolinea sp.
GCCGATCTACGCAGAATGCGGCGGGCTGATGGCTTTGACAGAAGGCATCCACATGGATGAGGGTGACTTCCCTCTGGTTGGCATTATTCCGGGTTGGTGCAGGATGGGAGATCGACTGACGATGGGCTATCGGGAAATCGAGACTGTGTGCGAAGGATTATTTGGATCTGCCGGGCAGAAGCTAAGGGGGCATGAGTTTCACTATTCTAAATGGGAGCTGCCCGCTCAAGACCGGGCAGTCTATCGCATTTCTCCCCGCAGCGATGGGGAACGCTTCACCCTGGACGGGTATGCAACAGGTAACCTGCAGGCGTCTTACATCCACCTGCATTTCGGACAGAATCCCGAGATAGCGGATCAATTTGTGCAGACCTGCAGAAATTGGCGGCGAAAATTTTTTAAAAAGGTTGAACTTTAATGGCGATTTCCATATCCTGTCCATGCACATGCGGCGAGCTATTTCAGGGCAGCCTGGATGGACAACCTTGCCTGGTCTCTTGTCCAATTTCCGTCTACAGCACGACCACGATCCTGCAAGAACGTGTCGTCGAGCATTTGCCTGATAAAGCGCGGAAAGCTTTGGAGAGATTGGGCATTGCAGCTCTGCCGCCGCTTTTGCTCCGTCAGCAACTTCCTAAGGGACGTGGATACGGCACCAGCACGGCAGATATCGGCAGTGTGCTTTTTGCCGTATCGCAGTGGGCAGGACAGACTTTGGATGGCTTGGAAGCGTCCCGAATAGCGGTGAGCATTGAGCCGACCGATAGCTCCCTCCTGCCAGGATTGGCGTTGTTCGACCACCGGAAAGGTGGATTCTATGAGGAACTTGGACAGCCGCCAGAGATCACGATCATTACCATGGATCCAGGCGGTGCGGTGGATAGTGAAGCCTTCAACAAAGTGGATTGGTCAACTGAGTTGAGCACTAACGCGTCGATTCATTGCCAGGCATTTGAACTGCTCAAAGAGGGCATCAGGAAAGGAAACATTGCAGAAATTGGGGAAGCAGCCACGATGAGCGCGACAAGCCATCAGTCCATTTTGCATTCGCCCTGGCTTGAGCCTGCCTTGACGCTTGCCAGGCAGACCGGCGCTGCCGGAGTTTGTCGTGCCCATAGTGGAACAGTATTGGGAATTTTATTCCCGACATCCGGGTTTGAAAGCATCAGCATTATGCCATTCATTCGGAAATATTTACCACGGGGAATTCAATTGCGACAGGCGGCTCTTACCAGCGGCGGACGGATAGACCGCGCCGTTGACACTCCGTTAGAGGTTATTGCGTCATGACAGCCAGAACCCTGATGGTCGTGGGAAGCATGTCCTCAGCGGGCAAAAGCCTGCTGGTTACAGCGTTGTGCCGTATCTTTGCCCGACGTGGAATACGTGTAGCCCCCTTTAAAGCTCAGAACATGTCCAACAATGCTGCCGTCTGCCCAGATGGCAGCGAGATTGGGCGCGCCCAGGCTTTGCAGGCAGCCGCCGCGGGGCTGGAGCCCAGCGTAGATATGAACCCGGTGTTGATCAAACCCGAAGGCGACTCGCGCTCGCAGGTGATTTTGATGGGCCGGCCCTGGTCGACCTTGCATGCCAGGAGCTACTACGAGAAAAAGAAGATCCTATGGGAATACGTCACCGCGGCGCTGGACCGGCTGCGTAAGGAATACGACCTCGTGATCATCGAAGGCGCGGGCAGCCCGGCGGAACTCAACCTGAAACGCGGTGATATTGTCAACATGGCGGTGGCGAAGTATGCCCAGGCGCCAGTGCTGCTGGCGGGCGACATCGATCGGGGTGGCATCTTTGCTCAGCTGCTCGGTACGCTTTGGTTACTGGAACCTGACGAACGTGCCCTGGTTCGTGGGTTGGTGGTGAACAAATTCCGCGGCGACATTACCCTGTTTGATGATGGCATCCGCATTCTGGAGGAAAAGGGCAATGTTCCGGTTTTAGGGGTTGTGCCTTACCTGCGCGGACTCAACCTGCCGGACGAAGACGCCGTGTCAGTGGAGCAGTACTTGACCCCTCCCGACTCAGCATTTCAGATCGACATTGTTGTCCTGGCCTTGCCGCGTATCTCCAACTTCGATGATTTCGACCCGCTCAAGGGCGAGCCGGGCGTGCGTATTCGTTACGTGCGTTCCGTCGCTGAACTTGGGAAACCTGACGCCATCATCCTGCCCGGCACCAAGAGTACCCTTGCTGATCTGGATTGGCTGCGGCAAACCGGCCTGGCAGATGCGGTGACCGCTTTCGGATGTTCCGGCGGCGCGGTGGTGGGCATCTGCGGTGGCTATCAGATGTTGGGCGCGCACATTGATGACCCTCAGCACGTGGAATCGATGCACGACTCTCAACCGGGTTTGGACCTGCTTCCGGTGGTAACGGAGTTTCAGGGTGAAAAAGCCACCTTTCAAGCCCAAGCAACGATACATGGCAACGGGGGTTGGCAGGCTGCGCTTGATGGAGAGATACTCAGCGGGTACGAAATCCACATGGGTGCAACCACAGGTTCCGCGAATTGGTTGGAGATCACCCAGCGTAACCACGAGACAGTTAACCTGCCAGATGGGGCAATCTCGGAGGATGGCAGAATTTGGGGCAGCTATCTGCACGGCCTTTTCGCCAACGATAATTTCCGACAAGCCTGGCTGCACAGCCTGGGCTGGCGCGGTAGTCAAATGCGCAGCCAGACAGAAGACTTACAAACCTCACTGAACACGTTGGCAGATGCGGTGGAAAAGGCGTTCAACATGGAGTTGTTGGAGAAGATTGTATGGGACAGGTAAAGATAAAAACTTGTCCCAGTTGTGGTTCGCAATTTATTTGCGGGTCACAAATCGAAAACGAAGGCTG
>CAYWCH010000342.1:0-2855 GCA_964456715.1 uncultured Anaerolinea sp.
GAAAACCGGGTAATTTACTGCGATCCAGTTCAAGCGGTTGAAGGTTGGGCCATTCTTTTTCCTTCAGTACCTCAAATACAACCTGTGCCAATTCCGGGTGCAGACGGTACCAGCCTTCAATAACCGCTCCGGTAAAATCGCTTAAGGAGCCAAACAACTCTGCGCTGGATTTCGCCTTAAGCCCTACCGGGGCCAGGTTGCTGTTGCGAAATCCGGGGACAGTAACGAATTTTGAGATCGATCGATTGATTGTTGCGCGCTGGTCATTGGAGATCTTATCCAGATGACTGAGAACCTCTGTGATCACCTTTTGGCGATAATCATCACGCATGAACTCATTGATTGCTATGAACGGAAGAAACTTTTCTTTTTCGGGCATGGATCAATCCTTTTTGGTAACAGTATCGCTTAACTCATCCAATAATTTCACTTCATCAGCAGTCAACCGCCATCCGCTTCCGCCAATGTTCTGTTCCATTTGGTTTGCGTTCTTGGCACCGGGAATGGGGATTGCTCCCTTGCAGATCACCCAGTTCAACGCTACCTGTGCCGCCGATCGGCCATCGTGATCGTTTCCGATCTTCTTCATGACCTTGATCAGTGGTTGAATCCTCTCCAGGTAATCGCGATTGTATTGACTGCTTCTCACACCGGAGGGTGGGTTTTCAGGCGTGTATTTGCCCGTCAAAATTCCCATCGCCAGTGGACTGTAGGCAATGATCTTGATGCCAAGTTCATTGCATTGCTCCATCAAGCCATTCTTTTCGATCCGTCTTTCCAACAAATGATACTCCACCTGGTTCGAAGCGAGACGGGAACCATGCTCTTTTAATACCTTGTCGGCTTCAAGCGTCTGTGCCAGATCGTAGTTCGAAACTCCAACGGCTTCGATCAACCCCTGTTCCTGAACTTTTGCCATGCGCTCCATCCACGTGCGAACGGAAATTGGCGGCAGCGGCCAGTGGATCTGATATAGCTGTACCTTATCCAGTTTGAGCCTGTCCAGGCTCGCATCCAAACGACGCTGCAGCGCGTCTTTTCGCAAACGCCACGGGTAAGGCATCATTTTGGTCGCCACACATAGGGGTTTATCCAGGTTTTCCATCAATGTGCCCAAAATTGTCTCTGATTTCCCCTGACCATAGATTTCTGCTGTATCGAAGAAGCGAATCCCATTTTCAATGGCGATATTGAATGATTCCTCGATATCTTTATCGGAATAGCCCTGCCCGTAATGCCAGACCAGGCGATCCCCCCATGCCCAGGTTCCGATTCCAAGCTCAATTCCGTCGAAGATTTGATGCGGCTTTTCTGTCATATCGATCATCCAGATGAAGGAATAAAATTCACGATGAATTATACAGTGGAATCTCAAAAAGATTAGGTATCTGCATTCTGCTTGGGATATAATCAAATTCTGTAAGATTCTGATCCGGGTAAAAAAAATGACTGATGATGTAACCCCAATCCGACAACAGTATCTTGAGATCAAGAAAAAGTATCCTGATACGATACTCTTTTTCAGATTGGGTGATTTTTATGAAACTTTTGACGACGATGCTGAAACCACGTCGCGTGAATTGGATATCGTTCTGACTTCACGCGGTGTTTCCAAGGGTAAACGGATTCCAATGGCCGGCATCCCCTACCACGCGGTTGAAAACTATCTCTCCCGCCTGATCGACCGCGGATATCATGTTGCCATCTGTGAACAGGTGGGCGAACAACCCTCTCGCGGTCTGTTTCCCCGCGAAGTGGTGCGGGTTGTGACTCCGGGTACGGTGGTCGAACCGACTTTGTTGAAAAGCGATCAGAACAATTACCTGGCAGCGATCATCACCCAGGATGGTAGTTCTGCGATTGCTTATGTGGACATCACCACCGGTGAGTTTTATACCTCTGAATTTGTAACCGGTGAGAACAGCACCGATCTTCGTACAGAACTGATCCGTCTGGCACCCAGCGAGGTTCTCTGCCCCGAATCGCAAAACATGAATGAAGTATTTACCGGCCACATCACCCGCCTTCCGGATTGGCGTTTTGAAACCGGTCGCTGCCGCGAGAATCTGATGCGTCAATTCCAGGTGGAGACGCTGGATGGGTTTGGATTACAGGAATTCCCGCTTGCCATTCAAGTATCAGGGGTGATCCTGCAATACCTTAAAGACACGCAGCCTCTTTCGCTTTCGCTGTTCGATCACATTACTACGTATTCCATCAGCGAATTTATGACGCTGGATGCCTCCACCCGCCGCAACCTTGAACTCACCGAAACGATGCGCCGGGGTGAAACCCAGGGTTCTTTGCTTTCCATTTTGGACCATACGCTCACCCCCATGGGGCACCGCTTGATCCGTCAGTGGATCAGTAAACCGCTCTTGAAAATCGAAGCCATTAAAGCCCGTCAGGAAGTCGTTGCCGATTTTCTCAAAGACGGGTTATTCCGGACAGCGTTACGCACTGCCATCGCTCCCATCGGCGACCTGGAACGGTTGTGTAACCGCATCACCTCAGGCATCGCAAATCCGCGCGACATGGTCGCCCTGCGCAACAACCTCAGCCAAATTCCCGAAATTCTGGATGAACTGGATCGGAATCCAAATACGGCTCCCTTCCTCAGATCCCAGGTTGATCCGTGCGCCGAAGTGCTTGACCTGGTTAACCGCGCCATTGCTGAAGAACCACCGGCCACACTGCAAAACACCGGTGTGATTCGCGCCGGGTATTCCTCTGAACTGGATAACATCATCGAAATGTCGAGCCATGCCCGCGAGTGGATCTCGAACCTTGAAAATGTCGAGCGCGAGCGGACCGGCATCAAGAACCTGAAGGTGGGTTACAACAAAGTATTCGGT
>CAYWCH010000343.1:0-2842 GCA_964456715.1 uncultured Anaerolinea sp.
TGCGTGAACGAACCACACGTTTGAGAGCTTCTTCAAAAGCCTCCTTGACGTTGGAAATCATTTCAGCGTCTTCCGGATCCGTCATCTCGACGATAACATCGTCGCGTAATTGATCGAGAGCATCCTGCTGCTCGTGTTTGCCAGGTTTGGTTTCAATGATCTCATTCAGGTCGGCTACGGCGCGTTGATAGATACGTTCCACCAGGGATTCGTCCATTGAGAAGAGCTTAACATCGCGCTTGGCTTTACCGATCTCAGAGGCCATCTGCAACTGAGCCTGCACCAGAGGTTGGATGGATTCATGGCCAAAAAGAAGCGCAGCCACCATATCCTCTTCACTGACCTCATCGGAACCGCTTTCGACCATCAGGATGGCGTCGCTGGTACCGGCAATGCGCAGGTCAATATCGGATTCGTCGATCTGGGCATAGGTAGGGTTCGCAATGAATTCGCCGTTGACACGGCCAACACGAACGGCGCCAACCGGGCCACCCCAGGGGATATCGGAGATCATCAATGCAGCCGAGGCGGCATTGATGGCCAGAACATCCAGCGGATTCTCCAAGTCGGCAGAGAGCGAGAACATGACCACCTGGACTTCATTGCGGATGTCTTTGTTGAACAGAGGGCGCAGCGGGCGGTCTGTGAGGCGGGATACGAGGATTGCATCGGTACCCGGGCGGCCTTCGCGGCGGAAGAATGAACCGGGAATGCGGCCGCCGGCGTACATCTTCTCTTCATATTCAACTGTGAGAGGGAAGAAATCCTGTCCCTCTCTTGGTTCGATACCCATGGTGGCAGCAGCGAAGACGACAGAGTCACCGAATCGAACGGTGACCGCTCCGCCTGCCTGCGCGGCCAGTTTTCCGGATTCAAACGTGACCGGACGACCACCCACAGTGGCAATATATTTTTTGCTTTCAGGTTTCATTGATAAACTCCCTTTATCATTTCCCGCCTGGTTAGGGACTGAAAAACAAGGGGGACGAGAAGGTCCTCACCATTTTTCAATACCCAACCGGCGGCGAATCATCCCGCCTTCGCGGGGTAATAAAAACGAGTAGATGGTTCTTCGATCTCCATCTACTCGCCTGGATCACTTCTTACTTGGTTCGGATAGCTAGTTTTTCGGTGATTGCTGCAAAGCGGGCGAAATCGGTGCGGCGCAGGTAAGCCAGTAATTTACGGCGCTGGCCGACCATTTTGAGTAAGCCGCGGCGCGAAGCGTTATCGTGTTTGTTCGCGCGCAAGTGCTCGGTGAGTTGTTTGATACGGGTGGTGAGGATGGCGATCTGCACATCCGCTGAACCGGTATCTGCATCGTTGATGCGGTAATCAGTGATCAGTTTTGCTTTTGCTTCCTTTGTCAATGCCATGACATCTGCTCCTAAAAAAGATTTATGCAAGTCTCCATGCCCGCAGGAACCCCGCAGACAGGACCAGTCATTGGCACAGATTATACCAGAGGTCGGATGGGCTGTGAAGGTGACAGATTTGGTGCGATTTTCAGTAATCACTTCCTGCTTGTGTGTTCGCGGAGCACGAGGCGAAGGGATTGTTCCTGCTCGGGTGGGAAGGCAGGCAATAATCTTCTGAACAGGCGTGGAATCTCAGGTGAATGGGGATGCGCCAGGATGGATTTTAAATAAAAAACGGTTTCAATAGGTGATCGCACAGCAAGCGCTTCGATCACCTTTTGCAGCGCAGTAAGCACCCTTGGACTGGGCTGCTCGATGATCAGTGACAGAAGATCGTAGAGTTTGGGAAGGTTGTGAAAATCTGGGTCCTTGGCCATGGGCAGCATACTGTGCAAACCAAAAACCTGGTCGTAACTGTCTTTGCTTTCAAACCAACCCTGGATCACTGCCAGCCATTTTTCAACGGCTTCATTTCTCAAACGTATGGAACCGCGGTCATGCAGGAACGCGATCAGGTCACGATCCTCGGTGGGCAGCGACCAATCCTTCAAGCGGTGAATGATCTGGTCTGAATAATCCAGGGGAATTTTCCCGAGCAGGGCGGCAGCCAATTGCCTGGGTTCCAACCTGGTCTCCTCCCATAACCGGTCGATCACGTCAAGCGAACTCAATGGATTGTCCTGGCACAATTTGCCGAATTCGAGTTCAAATTGGCGATTAATGAGTGCCGGAACATTGTAGGCATCAGCCGAGAGGGGACGTTTGCCGGCGGCCAGTGGATTAAAAGTACGGTCTGAGTAGTATTCGTAGACCGTACTTAATTGCTTGACGAATTGTTCTGCTGAAGAGAACTCTTTGAGCGCCAGTTGCATCTGGGTGTGCAGACGTGTCAATTCAACAGCAGGCATGATTACCGGGCCTAATAGGCTTTTGCGAAATAAACCTTTTCAGTTGCGGGTTTGCCGCAGACCACGCATTTGCCGTTCCCGCCGGGTTGGTCGAGCGGAATGCAGCGGGTGGTTGCCTTGGTGTCTTCCTTCACTTTGTTTTCACAGGCTGCGTCACCACACCACCAGGAATACGCCCAGCCGTTTTCCACGATCTTTTTCAAGTCTTCGTAGTCAGAGGGCTCGAAGATGTGGCTGTCGCGGAAGGCTTTGGCTTTGTCAAACATGGCAGCATGGATCTCGGTGAGCAGCTCGGCGATGGCTCCCTTGAGGTTATCCTGCGGGATGATCTGTTTGCCGTCCCTGCCGGGGATATCGCGGCGGGCAACCATAACGCTACCTTTTTCAACATCCTTGGGGCCGATCTCGATACGGACGGGAACGCCGCGCATTTCCCAATCGTTGAATTTGAAGCCCGGGGTCAATTCGGTGCGCTCGTCCACCTTGATCCGGAAATCGGAAAGCGCCTGGCTGATG
>CAYWCH010000344.1:0-2840 GCA_964456715.1 uncultured Anaerolinea sp.
GCCGGCGACGGTTTGGTGGAAGGTCTGGAATTGCCCGATCACCGCTTCTTCCTGGGCGTTCAGTGGCACCCGGAGTGCCTGCATAATTATCCTGAGCATCAGGCGTTATTCAAGGCCTTTGTTGAAGCAGCGCGACCATCCTGAACTATCGGAGGGAGCATGGCAGCAAATAATTCAGCCGTAACCATTGGCGTTTTCGATTCCGGCGTGGGCGGGCTTTCCGTCCTGCGCGCCATCCGCAAACAGCTCCCGGCCCAACCCGTTATCTACATTGGCGACCAGTTCCACGTACCCTACGGTCAGCGTACACTGGAAGAAGTGAAACAGTTAACTTATGCAGCTGTTCGGTTTTTGCTCGACCAGGGCGCGAAACTGATCGTGATCGCCTGCAACACAGCCTCCGCGGCAGCGCTGCATTACGTGCGCGAACAACTCCCGGATGTCCCCATCGTTGGCATGGAACCCGCCGTCAAACCCGCCGCAGAACAGACCAAAACCGGCGTCGTTGGCGTGCTGGCCACATACGCCTTCTTCCAGGCGGCAGTCTACAACTCGCTGGTTGAACGTTTTGCCCACGGCGTGAAGCTCTTGCAGGATCCGTGCATCGGCTTGGTCGGTCAGATCGAAAAAGGCGACCTGGACGGCCCTGAAACACGCAGCCTGCTGGAAAAGGTACTGCAGCCCATGCTGGCACAACACATCGACACGGTCGTGCTTGGCTGCACCCACTATCCCTTCGTCATCCCCCTCATTCAGCAGATCGTCGGCCCGGACGTGCGCGTCATCGACCCCGCCCCAGCGGTGGCCCGCCACATCGCGCACCGCCTGGAAGAATTCGGCTGGCTGGCCAAAGGGGATCAGAAAGCACCGGTGATCTTCTATACCACCGGTGAACCGCAGCAAATGCAAAAATTATTGCCCCCGTTCATCGGCGAAGAGGGCACCGTCCTCAAAGCCACCTGGATTGGGGACCGCTTATCCGCTTCATAAACCCATCTTCGGAGTCAATCATGCGCGAAATGAAAGTCATCCTGGTTGGATTCGGCAACGTGGCCAAAGCCCTGGCCCGACTGCTTGAGAAAAAGCAAGCCACCCTGCAAAAGGATTTCGGTTTTTCCACGAAGATTGTCGCCATTGCCACCGCCCGCCACGGCGTGGCCATTGACCCCAGCGGCATCGACGCTGAAATCGCAATCAAGATCGCTTCCGACGGCGGTTCGCTGGACCAGCTCTCGAAGGGCACTCCCCCGTCTTCTGTGCTTGAACTGATCCGCACCTGCCCCGCGGATGTGATGTTCGAGAATTCTCCGGTCAACCACGTCACCGGTCAACCGGCCATCGACCATCTGCGCGCCGCGCTTGAGTGCGGCATGCACGCCATCACCGCTAACAAGGGACCGGTGGTGCATGCCTACCGCGAACTGACCGACCTGGCCGCCCAAAAAGGTCACCGCTTCCTATTTGAATCCGCGGTGATGGATGGAGCGCCGATCTTCTCGCTCTTCCGCGGGCCGCTGCCCGCCATCGAACTCCGGGGTTTCCAGGGCATCCTCAATTCCTGCACCAACATCCTGCTCGAGCTCATGGAACAGGGCAAACCGTTCGATGAAGCGGTCAAATACGCCCAGTCCATCGGCATTGCTGAGACCGATCCCAGCGCGGATATTGACGGTTGGGATGCCTCGATCAAGGTGGCCGCGCTGGCTACTGTGGTGATGGGCATTCCCCTCAAACCCGCCGAGATCGACCGCACTGGCATCCGCGGCATTACCCCCGAAATGATCAAGGATGCACTGGCTGCCGGGGAACGTTGGAAGCTGGTCTGTACCGCCAAACGCGACGGTGACAAAGTGATTGCCAAAGTGGCGCCGCAGCGCGTGAAACCCAGCACCCCGCTTTACAGCATCAACGGCACCAGTTCCTACGTACAATTCGAAACTGATACCCTGCCTGGATTGGGCATCGTCGAAAGCAACCCCGGACCGGAGACCACGGCTTACGGTCTGCTGGCCGATATGATCAACGCGGTGAGGAATGGCTGACCTGCCTCCCGCCTTCTGGCTGGCAAGCGCGCGTCTGGATTCCGCATCTGAAATCGCTGGATGGCTGAAATCGGTTCACGTCCAGCTGCGCTGGCTAGACGAGGTTGTGATTATCTCAGAGGAACCGATCCCACCCACCCTCGATCTCCCCGGTTTGGAAGGATCGACACTCGTCACCCGATTCAATGGCTGGGCAAAAAGCCAGCAGCCGCTGCTGCACGACGCTTGCCGAAAAACGGCAAACGGCGAAAAAGAGATCATTTTGGTGGTTTCCCAGACTGCCAATATAGCAACCGCTGCCCTGGTTGGCTCCCCTGTGGTGGTGGGCAGGTACAACCTCATCCCTGCCGCCTACCTGGAAAACCGCCTGTCGTTCCATCTACCCGATCAGAACGCTGACTTACTGGAAACGATTCAATCACGGTTGATAAAATCCGGTCGCTCCGCCGCAGAGTTGAACCTGCTGGCCTTTCAATCGAGCGCCGGCAAACGTCCGGTCAAGAGCGCGACGCCTTTTGCAGGGGCCGCCTGGCTCAACCGTGAATCCGGCGCGGATCGAAATGCCCTCGCCGTAACTCACGACCTGGTCACATCCCTCTCCGGCAGTAAAAAGAAAAATGGACTCATCATCGAGATCGATAGCGATTATGACCTCTTCGCCACCTGGGTGGAGGCCGTGTGACCCGCGCCAACGTCACCCTGGCACTTGGCAGCAACCTGGGCGACCGCGCGGCCAACCTGGCGCAAGCCTGCCAGGATATCTCCGGATATTGCACGATCTCAAGAACCTCTTCCATA
>CAYWCH010000345.1:0-2817 GCA_964456715.1 uncultured Anaerolinea sp.
CACACGAAGCCAATCAGATGATTTGTGATGCGGTTGATTTGCTGGTACAGATCGGCATCCGTCACGAAGTTCGCCGGGTGATCGCCATATCCAATGTATCCAAGGATTTGAAGAACGGTGATGTATATTTTGAACCCATCTATCGGTATAGAGCAGAATCGTCCGCGATAGAACCTTGTTGGGAAAAATCGGGGGAATTAAGATGAAACGATGGTGTAAAAATATTCGAAATCATTGTTTTATATTTGTCACTTAATATCCATAAGTGACGATCTTCGAATTGCACTTGCGGTGATAGGGTAAAATTCGAATAGGCAATCAGTACAAACTGACCAAGTTAATTACAAAGGATGCTAGCCGCAGACAACCCATACGCAATCACACCAGATACATGGATCATTTCCGATACCCATTTCTTCCACGAAAATATTGGAAAATACTGCAATCGCCCAGAGCACTGGCAAGAATTGATTATCAAAAACTGGAATGATCGCGTATCCCCAGATGAAACCATCCTCCATTTGGGAGATTTTGCATTGGGGAAGAAAAGCCATTTTGAACTGTTAACGGGGATATTGAATGGCAGGTTGTTATTAATTCAGGGCAATCACGACCGCTTGAGTCAATCCTTTTGTGAAGCTCAAGGCGTGACCCTCATCAAGGATGCAATACAAATTGAACTGGAAAATCGTGTGAAGTTGATCTTTTCACACCGCCCGATAGTCCCTCTTGATGAGAGTTGGGTCAACCTTCACGGTCATATCCATAATGTTCCACCGCCTCCCGAAGGCTCTAACCTTGGACCAAACCATATCAATATGAGTGTCGAGGTCAGAGAATACCGACCTTGGAGGTTGCGAGAAATCATTGAGCTATTTATTTAATCGTCTAAAGTGGGACTGTGATATTAGTTTGTTTTCTCACAAAAAACATGGATTAATGTTGACTTTTTGAATGACTTGATGAATAATTAGGTTAATCAACCTGAAGGGCAGTTAACCTAAAATGAACTATTTTTATCCTTCTGACCAACAAGCTCTTTTTACCAATCGTCGCCAGGAACTGGCGACTCTGGATCACTACCATCACAGCTTGATCGATGGACCTGTAGAACATATTGCTTTATTTGGTCTGCGCAGAATAGGAAAAACACTCTTATTAAAAGAGTTCATGCGCCGATTGAAAGAGACGAATGCTGTAGAGCGACCCGCATTTCTGGATTTTTCTATCATTTGCAGTTCACCAGAAAATTTTACGCTAGGTTTTATCGGCTCAATCTGTTACTGGTTGCTGGAAGAAGGTAAGAGCGACCCGGAGCCTTTTCTTAATCCAGCTACTTTGGGGTCTGCTGTTCTAAGAGCGGGGGGCGATAAACTCTATGATGAGATTCAGCTTATCCTTCAGGAATTACAACGAGCTCGACCGGATCGCCAGGCATTGTTGCGCCAGGCTTTTCGATTTCCGCGTCAGGCCGCAACTACATTGGGTAAAAAACTTGTTTTGATTTGCGATGAATTTCAGGAAATCCGTACGCTTGAGAATTATCCCAACAGCCAAAATGTAGTTGCTCTGCTGCGTGCAGAACTGCAATCTCAAAGCTCGGTGCAGTATATTTTGGCCGGTTCTGCTATCAGCGTTCTGGCGGGGTTGTTATCCAATCCGGATAGTCCTCTGTTTGCCCAGTTTACGCGAATTTCTGTTGAGCCATTTGATCGTGAAAGCACCCAGGAATTAGCCAATAAGCTCTTGTCTGAGCCGTTAGAAGCTGATTTGTACCCCCTGCTGCACGCTCTCACCTGGGGGCATCCTTTCTACATCACCGCAGTTGCCCGGCGTATGAGTTATTTGGTGGATGTAGTACAACGCCCTTTGTCTTCTGACGTAGTCAAGCAAGCCTTTTTGGTTGAGACTCTCTCGCCCGGAGGACGGATCTATGATTTCTGCCAGTATGTTTATGATCTTTCCTTACAGAAAGCGAAAGGTTATGGAGCGCTGAAATCGGTACTACAAATTCTGGCTCAGGAAGAAGGGCTTTCGGCTTCCGACGTGGCCCGTCAGTTGCGCGTCACTTCCGGCAGCGCCAGCGATTACCTGCGCTGGTTGTGTGAAGTGGATCTGGTGGTCGAAAAAGACAAAGCATACTATTTCCGAGACCAAGTTCTACGTTTTTGGGTGGGAAATGTGATCAAAGGAATCGAGATCAGTCTGACCGCTGAACCCATGGATCTCAAGGGGTTGATTCATCGCCTGGATCACCAATTCCAGCGTGTCTCAGAGGAATTGGGGAACGCGAAGGAAAGCTCCGTGCGTGAACTGATGCGCCATTTCAACGGCCAATCTACCCCTGCAGAAGTTTTCCATACACAAGGCGAAGTAATCCTGCCGGTTTTCCAGGAAGTAAAGGATGAGGTTTCGCCGGATGGACAAATCGAACTGGATGCGATCGGCGAAGGTCAGGAACGTTGGGTGGTTGAAGTCAAATGGCGTAACAAACGAGCAGGAAGTAAGGAACTTGAAAAGCTGCATCAAAATGCCCGGGAACGAAAAGCGCGAGCCTGGTTCGTTTCCAGGTCGGGGTTTTCCGCGGATGCAATCCAATACGCACTTGAAAATGGGATTTTAATTACCGACAAAGATGGATTGGAAATCCTGCGCAAACAAATTTTGTAGGAATTGTTGAAGGTGAAACAACCTAAAGAGGGCAAACCTTTGTAATCCCCCTAGGATAAGCCCCTTTCGTTTGCTATACTCAATCTAATCTAACAACTTAATTATTTATTCTTTCAATCGTTAGCCGGACTCTACCTGCTGGATGCG
>CAYWCH010000346.1:0-2806 GCA_964456715.1 uncultured Anaerolinea sp.
CTCGCATCTTTTTGTGTACGACCCCTATTCCATGCCCATGACGCGCTTGACGGCTGATAAATGGAACGATATCGACCCCGCTGTCAGCCCTGACGGAAAGCAGATCGCGTTTGCGTCCGATCGGGACGGTCAATGGGATATCTATATTCTTGATGTCACCACCGATCAGACACAAAGGATTACAAATTCTCAGGCATATGACGGCGCCCCTGCCTGGTCACCCGATGGTCAAAACATTGTCTATCAAACCAAACAAGGCAAAAAGATCGATCTGATCATCCAATCCGTGGCGGATCTGAACACCGGTCCCATCCAGATCACCGCAGATGCCGGATTGAATTATGACGCTGCCTGGTCGCCGGATGGCAGGCTGATCGCCTTCATTACCAACCGTAACGGTCACGATGAACTATGGTTGTTCGATCTCAAATCAGCCGATAACCGGTTCACCATCGTGGCCGCTTCCGATGGTGCTGATTATTACAGCCCAGCCTGGTCACCCGACGGAACAATGCTGGCCTGGTGCAAGAAAGACACGGAAGATCATATCGAGACCATTCCCGTCTATGCGCTTGCTTCCTCGCCAAAAGAGATCGGCAACGGTTGTTCGCCCACCTGGTCACCCGACAGCAAAACCCTGTTGGCAGTTTACCAGAGAGCCAATTCACAATATCTCGTCGCCTACGACACCCGGAACGACATCCTTTCAATGCCGATGATCAATTTGCAGGGTTATGTTGACTCATTTGCATGGATCGATGCCTCTGTATCGGATTTCATATTGAATTACGTGAATTTACAATCGCTGCCCGCTCCCGAATCGCTTTTTTCGATCGAGCTCAGCCTTCCTCCATCAGATACCGGCCGCAGTGGGGTTGTGGAAATCGCGAATTTGAATACCTCGAACCCGTATCTGGCAGATTCGACAGACGAATCATTTAAAGCGTTGCGAAAAGCCTTTGACGCAGAAGTCGGTTGGGATTTTTTGGGAAGCCTGGATGGTGCCTATTTGTCCTTAACTGCAACAACCTATCCGGGCATCATCGAAAATTGGCTGCTCACCGGCAGGGCTGTCGCGGTAAGTTCCGGCGCCGTCCCGGCTGGATGGATGGCGGTCACCCGGGAAGATTATGATGGGAAAACTTACTGGCGGGTGTGGGTAAAATGCCTGGATCAGGATGGAAGCTGTGGAACCCCGATCCTTGACCATACCTGGGATTTTTCCACCCGAAACAGCGGCGATTTGCAGGCTTATGAAAACGGCGGCAGTCTCGCCGGTATTCCCGATGATTACTGGGTCGATTTCACTGAATTTGCCAGCCGTTTTGGCTGGGAACGTCTGCCCGCCCAGGAAGACTGGCGCAATTATTTCCCGGGCACGCTATTCAACCAGTTCGTCTTTCGCCAGGGGCTGACCTGGCGGCAGGCCATGCTTCAACTTTACCCCGCAGAAGCCGTGGATCTGCTGGAAACCGGAAAATGATCCCGCGTATGAAGCGAAAAGGCTCGTCCTCGATCACCAAGTCGCCAGGGAGAAAAAAAAACACCCTGCTCGTGATGATTCCATTCATCGTGTTGGGATTACTTTGCACCAACCTGCAGAACTCACAGGCACAATTGCTTGGCGATGAGACCGGTACTTCCGCTCCGGCTGAAGCCACAGCCGTGGGTGAAACCCTGCCAACGGTTACCTTTCCGACAATGACCCCCGCTCCGGACAGCGATTGGCGTCCGCCGCTGGTGAACATCCCTTATGCTGTCGGTCAATTCGATCATTTCTACCTGTCCAGACCGATCTCTGTGGATTCGGTTAATTGGCCCTTTCCGGATTACCTTTATGGATACGAGGATTCTGAAACCCAGAACCCTCATTCAGGGTTGGATTTCGATGCTCCTTTGCGCACCCCCATTATGGCAGCGGCCTCCGGGAAAGTGGTCTTCACCGGATATGGACTGGCGTTGGGAAAGGGAAACACAAATGATCCCTACGGTCTGGCAGTGGTGATCAGGCACGATTTTAGCTTTTACGACTATTCCATTCTGACAGTGTACGCGCACATGGAAAAAGTCAACGTTGAAGTCGGACAGAAGGTTAATAGCGGGGACGAGATCGGTTTCGTTGGCCTGACCGGGAATACGTCCGGACCGCACGTTCATTATGAAGTACGCATCGAAAAGAATGAGACCTATTACGTCCAAAACCCATTCCTGTGGATGGCTCCCCCGATTGACTGCGGGGTCTTCGCCGGCCGGTTTGTGGATGCCTACGATAAATTCATCACGGCTCGAGAAGTTTGGATCACTTCGCTCGCAACCGGTAAAAACTGGACGGTCAAAACGTATGCCGCCCAGGACGTGCCCAATGACCCTTATTACAGGGAAAACGTTGTATTGGGAGATCTCCCGGCCGGCAGGTACCAGGTGACCTATTTGAATAACTACCAGTATTACAAACTCGAATTCACGATCAACCCAGGTATGGTTACCTTTATCTATTTTAAAAGCGGAGAAGGATTCACCTCCACAACGCTCGATCCCAGCCCTTTGACCGATTTCATACCTCCGGTTCCTTAAGTACCACTTCATCGTTCCCTTGACAATCCAATGATCGTGCTTGAAAATAAGGACGAATTTGGAGGAATTTTCTCATGCATTCAAAAAAAATTACGTTAGTCTTGGCATCCGCGTTCATCGCTGTGACCATCCTTTCAGCCTGCGGCGCAGCCGGTCCGACTGAAGATCCCTCGCTTCAGATTACCCAGATCGCAGGTACCATCCAGGCAGGTTTAACCCAAGCCGCTGCCCT
>CAYWCH010000347.1:0-2805 GCA_964456715.1 uncultured Anaerolinea sp.
GGGGGAAGATCAGGTCATTCCCGCCGCCGTGAATGTCGATCTGTTCGCCCAGGTGAGCCATGTTCATGGCTGAGCACTCGATGTGCCAGCCAGGCCGTCCTTTGCCCCAGGGGCTATCCCAGGCGGGTTCGCCGGGTTTGGCAGCCTTCCACAAGGCGAAATCCATCGGGTTCTGCTTGCGCTCGTCCACGTCGAAGCGCGTTCCAGAGATCGCCTCGTCGGTGCGCCTGCCGGAGAGCTTGCCGTATCCCTTGTCTTTGGCAACGTTGAAATATACGTCACCGTCAGCCGGGTAAGCATATCCTTTGTCGATCAAGCCCTGGATCATGGCCAGAATCTTATCCATCTCCTGAGTGGCGCGCGGATTCACCGTGGCCGGCAGGATGTTGAAGTCTTTCAGGTGCTGGTTGTATTCCTTGATGTACATTTCGCTCAAGTCGAACGGGTTGGTGCTCATTTGGGCTGCGCGAGCGATGATCTTGTCGTCCACGTCGGTGAAGTTGAGCACATGGCGAACTTCGTAGCCGCGGTACATCAGGTAACGGCGGATGACATCAAAGACCAACGCCGACATGGCGTGGCCGATGTGTGCCTTGGAGTAAACGGTGACGCCGCAGACGTACATCCTCACCTTGTTGGGTTCGAGGGTGACGAAATCTTCTTTCTTGCGGGTCAGGGTGTTATAGATTTTGATGCTCATCTTGCCAGTCTCCTCAGGGGTTAACTACCGGTATTTTCTTCGGGCTTGCCAAAGATCATCCGTCCGGCGGCGGTCTGCAGCACCTTGGTCACCACCACCAGGATCTCTTTGTCCATGTAATCGCGGCCGTTCTCCACGACCACCATGGTACCGTCGTCCATGTAACCCACTCCCTGGCCGGATTCACGGCCTTCCTGGATCACGTGCACGCTCATGATCTCGCCGGGCAGTAATACCGATTTGACAGCGTTGGCCAGCTCGTTCACGTTCAACACACTCACGCCCTGCAGTTCGGCCACACGGTTGAGGTTGTAGTCGTTGGTCAGGATCGGACAGCGCAACTGACGCGCCAGGATCACCAGTTTATCGTCCACCTCGCGCACGCCTTCCACGTCGATGTCGCTGATGCGTACCGGGATGGTCGGTTCTTTTTGCAGCGAAGACAACACTTCCATGCCGCGGCGGCCGCGTTGGCGGCGCAGCGCGTCGGGTGAATCGGCAATGTATTGCAGTTCATTCAGCACGAAGCGTGGGATCAGTAAGGATCCCGGCACAAATCCGGTGCGGGTGATATCGGCAATGCGGCCATCAATGATGACACTCGTGTCCAGTAGGATGGTGCCGCTATCCGGAGTATTCCCATTTGTGACTGGATTATTGGAGAGGGCTGGTGCTATCCCACTTTTTAACGTGGAGAAGATCGAGAAAAGGTCCGATTGGCGCATCACAAAAACAGAGATCCCCAGATAGGCAAACAGGATCACCCCAACGATGGGAAGGATTTCCCCGAAAGGAGAGGGGAGTTTGGAAAGCGGCGAAGAAAGCAGTGCCGCGATCATTAAACCGGTAATCAACCCGACCAGAGAAGCGATCAGGTTTTGTGCTGAAAGGTTGGTTAGCGAGTTCTTGATCTTGCGTACCGGGCGCGTGGTGAAGTAAGGGGTGAGGATCAATCCGACCAGCGCTCCCACCAGACCAAACGTAAACGTGTACTGCTCAACCGACAGAGTTCCCTGGGTCGCAGTTGCCTGCGATGAGATCCCCAGGTTTTGCCCCCAAACGACACCGGCGATGGCAAATCCGACCATGCCGATCAAACGGAAAACGAATTCGATGCTCATATAATTGCTCCGAATAAAAATGAAATAATGTTAAAGTCCAAAATAATAAAAGAATAATTGCTCAGTTATAAAGATGATAGCACGGCTGGAATTTTCCGTCAAATACCGGCGGCGGGTGATTCCATCGCAGTATTTCTGGCGTTTTCGACGAAGGCTTTTACCAGGTCCAGGTCTTTGCGGAACTTTCCGCCACCAAGAGGGAAATTCGTGCGGGTCAGCGAATCGACTCCCCAGGGGCGCACCGCGCGGATCGCTTCAGCCACATTCTCGGGCGAGAGTCCACCGGCCAGGATTACCGGAAGACGCGATTGTTCAACGATCTGTCGACTCAAGTTCCAGTCGTGGGTAACCCCCGCAGCTCCCACACCGCCAATGGTGGGTGAAAAGGAATCCAGGATCAGATAATCTGCCACCTGCTGGTAGTCTTCCGCGATCTGAAATGCGCCCTGGTCGATCACAGGAACAGCCTGCATGATCTTCATCCCCGGGAACATGGTTTTTAGTTGAGCGGCTCCCTGCGGACTGACCATGCTATCCGGGTTGCCGCAGAGGTGCAGCACGTCAGGCCTTACAGTTTTCACCATGGCAGCGATGATATCCAGGTTCTGTTCCACCGTCAGAGCCACACGGACAGCGCGACTGCCGATGGCTTCGAAGATCAGCCGTCCCTGCTCATCAGAAACTTCACCGGGCAAGCCTTTGTTCGATGGGGTGATGCCGATGTGGTCCACACCAAGGGCTGCCAGGGCAAGACTTTCTTCAGGAGTTTGGGTGGTGTAGATCTGGATGATCATGATTTCCCTCGTGGTTTGGAGATGAATCCATCATAGCATCCGGCACCTCCTGAGTCAAACGAAGAGTGAGAATCTTTTCATTTAAGACGCATTTCCTTGACTTGAGATACCCGGCATGGTATTATTGCACCACTCGATGCGGGGTAGAGCAGTGGCAGCTCGTCGGGCTCATAACCCGGAGGTCAGTGGT
>CAYWCH010000348.1:0-2796 GCA_964456715.1 uncultured Anaerolinea sp.
ACATGGCTCAAATATCTCCTTATGCAAATGGAATGAGCTTTGCCGGTGGCGATGTCTTTCAAACGATCCTGCAAGTTGCGGTTGAGCAGACGGGTAGCGGCCTGCATGGCGACGGCTTGGGTGAACTGCTCGTTCTTCATCTGCTTTTGCAGTTTCTTGATGTCGGAGCCGTAGGACATTTCACCGATCATGTTCTTGAACTCTTCCTGCAGGTCTTCGTTCTTGACCTCGATCTTTTCGGCTTTGGCAAGCTCGTCGAGGACCAGGGAGCGTTCCAGGCGCTGTTTGGCAGCCGGTTTGACTTCCTCTTCCATCCAGGCGGCTTTTTCCTTCTTGAGGATCTTCAAGTAGGTATCCAGTTCCATGTGCTGGTGAGAGAGGTCGTGTTCGATGGATTCGACGACGTGTTCCATCTCGTGTTCGAGGGTCTGGGGAGCGTACTTGATCTTGGCTTCCTTGACCAGTTTCTCATAAATATCATTGAACCAGGTTTCGTCATATTCAGCCTTGGCCTGGGTTTCAAGCTGCTTGCGGACGGTCTCGCGCACTTTGGCGACGTTCTCGAAATCTCCGAGACTCTGAGCGAACTCGTCGTTGAGCTCAGGCAGGTGCAGGGTCTTGACGCTCTCGATCACGGCGTGGAATTCTACTTCCTTGCCGCGCAGGCGGTCATATTTGGAATCATCGGAGTAGGTGTACTTGAAGGTTTTCTCGTCCTTTTCCTTCAGACCGATGAGGTTGTCGCCGAAACCGGCATAGGGGAAATCGTTCTCTTCGGGATCATTGTCGCCAATGACGACCTGGAGGGGAGATTCCTTGAGGACTTCGGCTTTTTCGTCGTCCACGGGTTTGGTGAGCGTGGCGTCCATTTTGAGGTAGACCAGGTCACCCTTGGCAGCCGGTTTTTCACTGGGTTCAGCTGTGGCGTAGTTCTTGCGCATGCGGTCGATGAACTCATCGACCTGTTTTTCAGCCACGGCCTTGACTGCGTACTTCTTGCGCAGAGCTTTGTAATCACCCAGCTCGACGGTCGGTTCGAGGGGGATGAGGAAGGTGGCTTTGATGGGGGCGGTCTCGCTGATCTCGGTCAGTGAACCGGCTGCGGCGGGTTGGATCTTGGCTTCGTCGAGGATTTGCGGATAATAATCGTCCACGAGCAGCCCTTTGGCTTCGTCGAGGAGAGCTTCTTCGCCGTAAAGGCGCAGGATGACGTCGTAGGGGGCTTTGCCGGGGCGAAAGCCGGGAATCTTGGCGTGCTCTGAATATTTGCGGGCGGCCTTGTGTTTGTACTTTTCAAGCAGGTCGGCTTCGAATTCGGCCACTACCTTCATCTGATGATCGTCTTGGAGTTGGGTTTCAATTTTCAATTTAATAATCCTTTTCTTAACATGTTTGCCAGTATCGAGTGGGGAAAGAGGGACTTGAACCCTCACGCCTCGCGGCACTAGATCCTAAGTCTAGCCTGTCTGCCAATTCCAGCATTTCCCCAGGCGCAGGAATTATAAGCGAGAGGGGGGACAGCGTCAATAATCAATGAAGGGGCGGGTAGAATGTTATATTTGTTGATTCAAAAAGAGAACTAATAAGTTAAACATAAATCGAAAATTATTAAAATTGGCAGAGATGACTAGTAAAATCGATATTCTCAACTCTATTCACTCCCATTTTCTGATAGTAATACAAGGAAATTCAATTTGACAAAAATTAAAAATTTTGGATAATGAACTCAGAGAGGGAAAAAATGAAATCAATAAAACTGTTTTCTGATCAGGCCATTGGTGAATTAAATTCTCAAAAAATTGATGGACTAGATTTTTCGATTTATGCCGAAATCTTAGCGCAGTCAGCTATCGGGTCACCAGGGCCATTTTCAATTGGGATATTTGGAGAATAGGGAACGGGAAAAACAAGTCTTTTGCGACTTATTTATAGTAAATTAGGTGAGGAAGAGAACATCTTTCCAGTCTGGTTCAATGCTTGGAGATATGAGCGAGAAAAACACCCTATAATTCCGTTAATTGCGACAATTTTATGTGAAATCAACAATCAATCAAGAAATGGGGGATTTGATGAATTTAGCAAGGATTTTAAAGATGCTTTAAAAGCGATTTTATTCGGATTGACGATTGAATCTGAAATCGATGTGCCTTTATTGGCCAAACTTGGCATAAAATTTGATGGAAAAAAATTTAGTGACAAAGTTAAGGAGATAACTTCAGATCCAATAATTGATCAAAGCCTTTATTATAATATCTTTGATATATTAAATAGTATTGATATAGGCAAAAAGAAAATTGTTATTATCATTGATGACCTTGATCGTTGTTTGCCTGATTATGCAGTGAAATTATTGGAAGGAATAAAGCTGCTCCTTTCCCAGCCGAATTTTATTATCATAATTGGTGTTTCGAGAATGGTTATTGAAGGATTTCTAGAACACAGGTATAAGGTGGAATTTGGCGTCAATGGTTTTGATGGAAAATCATACTTGGATAAAATCATCCAATTACCGTTTAATATTCCATCACATCATGAAAGAGTTGAAAAATTCCTGTCAGACCTTATCTTGGAAATTCCTGATTTAAAAGAACGGGAAAGAAATCAGTTTACTAGTTTACAACCATTGATTGGATATATTTCAGCAGATAATCCAAGAGCGATAATCAGGTTTATGAATAATTTGCTTATAGATAGGGCAATAAATCAAAAACTTGTCAGTTTAAAGAGAATGAAGGAAATTCCAATAACATTTTTTGCCTTAACTCGTTGTATGCAGCAACGATGGCGTAACACGTA
>CAYWCH010000349.1:0-2790 GCA_964456715.1 uncultured Anaerolinea sp.
TTGACGCCGCCGGCATCCGATTTGTGGATGATGTCGGGGGAGACGATCTTCATGACGATGGGGAAACCGATCTTCTTGGCCAGGGTAACGGCTTCAGCTTCCGACTTGGCAAGCTGGGTGCTGGCCACAAGCAGACCGTAAGCACTAAAGACCTGTTTGGCTTCGATCTCGGTGAGGGAATCGCGGCCATCGGCGCGGGCTTTGGCAATGATCTCGAGGGCAGCCTTGCGCGCCTTGGGATCGGATTTGTAATCGAGGCTGGCGGGTTTTTCGTGCAGACGGGCATATTCGCGCAGGGCGGCCATGGCGTTGACGGCCAGATCGGGGGCGCCGTAAGCGGGAATGCCGTTCTCAACCAGCCAGGCCATGGCGGCGTCGCAGCGCTCGCCGCCGACGAAGCTGACGGTAACGGGTTTATTCTTAACCTTGGAATCGACGATTGCCTTCTTGATGCTCTGGGCAATGGCCATCGGATCGGTCATGGCGGTCTCGCAATAGAGCACAACCAGACCATCGGTCCATTTGTGAGCGAAAGCGAATTTCACGGGTTCATAATATCCGCCGTTGCCGGTGCCGCCGGTGAGATCGATCGGGTTCTTGGCAGAACCGAATTCTGGCATGTGGGTCTTGAGCTCGGCCTGCACGTCTTCCGGGGCGAACTGCAGGGGAATGCCGTACTTTTCAGCCGCGTCAGTGGCCAACACACCCACGCCACCGCCGTTGGTGATGATGAGCAGGTTGTCACCCTTGCAGGGGACCTGGAGGGAGAGTGCCTGGGTGCGGTTGAACAGGTCGTTCAGGTCAGTGGCCTGGATGACGCCGGCCTGTTTGAAGGCCGAGCCGTACACCTTGGCAGCTCCGGCCAGCGATCCGGTGTGCGAAGCCGCAGCAGCGGCACCGTGAGCTGAAACACCGGATTTGAGGGCGATGATGGGTTTCCTGGATTTCTGGGCGGCTTCGATGAAGGTACGGCCGTTCTTGAGCCCTTCAACGTAGAGGGAAATGCAGGTTGTATCTTTATCGTCATCGAGCCATTCGACGAGGTCAGCGAAATCGAGATCGCACATGTTGCCGATCGAGATCAGTTTGTCGAAGCCGACCTTGCGGGTGTAGGTGGCTGCGTCAAGAGCGATGAGCAGCGCGCCTGATTGAGTGATGAGAGAAGCCTTGCCAGGGAGGGGCAGGCAGGGAGCGAAGGAACCATTAAATTTATCGGAGTTGGAAAGCGAACCGACGATATTCGGGCCAAGGATGCGCATCTTATATTTCTGAGCGATCTCAACCATTTGATCTTCGAGGTCTTTGTGACCGGCTTCGCTGAAGCCTGAGGTGATGACAATGAGGCCTTTCACGCCCTTTTTGCCGCATTCTTCGGTGACTTCGAGGATGAACTTGGCAGGAACGGTGACAATGGCCGAATCAATTGAGCCGGGTACGTCGGTGATGTTGGGGTAAACCTTGAGGCCGAGGATTTCGGTGGCAGTGGGGTTGATCGGGTAGATCTTGCCTTCGTATTTACCTTTCACGAGATTGTCGACTACGGTATAGCCGATCTTGCCGGGGGTTGCCGAAGCACCGATCACGGCGACGGTTTTTGGTCGGAGCAGACCATTGATGACTTTCTTATCCACGAGTATTCCTCCTGAGGAAAAAGTATTGACTTCCTGATAAAATGATTAAGTGATGATCATCCATCGAGCGTAAAAGACACACTTAAGTATTTTACGCATATTTGGTCATACAGAAGTACTCTCTTCAAACGTCATTGTTCTTAAACTCTCAAAACCGGCAGCGTTCACATGAAACTTCAAACTCAGCCACATTTTCCCTCTGAGCCCTTGATCACCAGGATCCTCGAAGCTGCAGTGAACAATGTCGATCCCTACCGGTTGGTAGACCAGACCATTTTACATTTAAATGACATTCTTTGCATAGGGAATCGACGAGTATCAGAGGGAAAATTCATCATTTTGGTTGCCATGGGCAAGGCCAGTCTGGCTATGACCCGGGCGGCGATGGATAAACTGGGCTCGTACGTCAGACGCGGTGTCTGCGTCTGCAAAACCCTGCCGGAGGACACCCCCGATTGGACTATCATCGAAACAATACAGGGGGCGCATCCGGTGCCGGACGAACGCAGCCTGGCAGCAGGGAAGCGGGTGCGCGAGATCGTCTCGGGGCTGACCGCGGATGACCTGCTGCTGGTGCTGGTCTCGGGCGGCAGTTCAGCACTGGTGGTGGACCCGGTCGAGGGAATCAACCTGGAGGATATCCAGACCATGAACCGGCTGCTGCTCAAGAGCGGTGCCACAATCGATGAGATGAATTGCGTACGCAAACACCTCGAGCGGTTGAAGGGAGGCGGACTGGCAAAGCTGGCGAGTCCCGCCCGGACAGTTGCCTTGCTGCTTTCCGATGTGATCGGGGATGACCTGAGCGTAATCGCGTCGGGACCGACGATGGCGGATGCCACTACCTTTAAAGACGCCCTGACGATCCTGGAAAAATTCGGTTTGAAGGTGCAAACCCCACCGGCCGTACTGACTTACCTGGAGAAGGGATTGGAAGAATGGAAACTCGAAACGCTCAAGCCCGATGATCCGATCACCCGCAAGGTGAGTAATGTGTTGATCGGCAGCAACCGGCACGCCATCGAGGCCGCTGTTTCGGAGGCGACTGCGCTTGGTTTTGATTGTTGTGTTCTTTCAGACAGGATGACCGGCGAGGCAGAAAAAGCTGCACACTGGTTCCTGGACCAGGCTTTGGAACGGACCCAATCCGCTCAGCGCC
>CAYWCH010000350.1:0-2769 GCA_964456715.1 uncultured Anaerolinea sp.
CGTGGGAGATGTACCCATCGTTGAAGTCACCGTCCGTGGTTATCCAGGGATCTGGCTGGAACAGGTGCCGATCTACCCCTTCCAGGATGAAAATGGAGATTGGAACTACGCGAACTGGAATCAGTTGATCTGGGCTGAAGACGGCTATAACATGATGATCCAGACAAACATGCCTTCCAATTTGCTGCCGTTGTCTGAGTTACAGAAGATTGCTGAATCTTTGGAGTAATCCCACTGGTAGACAAATGTGACAAATCCATCCCTCCATATTCGTGGAGGGATTTTTCTATATATAATTGACTTATGATTATCGAATCGAAGATCGGAAAATTTGGCATCCTCGGCGCGGGGTATATCTCCAACCGCTTCGCGTCAGTTCTGAGAACCGTCCCCGGTGCGGCGCTGACCGCGGTTGCCGCACGCGATCTGGACAGGGCACAGGCATTTGCCAGCCAGTATCAAGCTGCCAGGGCTTATGCGCGTTATGAAGACCTCATCAATGACCCTGCGGTGGATATCGTCTACGTTGGCCTCACCAACGACCGCCATTTCGACATCTGCTGCACCTGTCTGGAAAACCATAAAGCCGTGTTGTGCGAAAAGCCCCTGGTGCTGACAGAAAAGGAGGCCCTGGAATTGGTGGAACTGGCCCGCGCCAATAACACCCTTCTGATGGAAGCCTTGTGGACCCGCTGCATGCCGGCTTTCCTCAAAACCAGGGAATGGGTTCAGAGCGGCAAGATCGGTACGGTCAAATTGATCAAGGCCGGCTACTGCTACAAGGCGGACTACGACCTGGCCAGCCGTCTGTTCGACCCCGCACTCGGAGGCGGCAGCTTGTTCGATGTGGGCGTCTACCCCATCGATTTCGCCACCGGTATAATGGGAGAACATCCCCTCTCGGTCAGCGGCGAGGCTGAACTCTCCCCCAGCGGCGTGGATGCCGCGGCGGCCTTCTCGTTGCGGTTCGCTGGCGGCACGTTGGCCAGCCTGGCCTGCGCCTTCAACGTCGAGGCGCCGCTTACGGTGGAGATCTACGGAACGGAAGGCAGCATCAGCGCCGACAGCGTTTGCGGTCCCATGTTTTGCGAAAGGTTCGATTCAGATAATCAGCGGGTGGAACGCTTTGAGGAGCGTGTTCCGGACGGCTTCATTTACCAAATCGCGCACTGCGCCAACATGTTTCGTTTGGGCAAGGTCGAAAGTGACCTCATCCCCTGGGCGGATTCCATCGCGGCCGCCAGGATCTACGATGAATTACAGAAACAATGGAAACTAAAATGACAGAATCCCCCGCCGCTCCACTTTTTCAGAAGATCGATTGTGTGCGCCTGCCCGTGAAAGACCTCGACAGCGCGATGGGTTTCTATCGCGGCAAATTGGGATTGCGTCTGGTCTGGCGCGCGGAAAGCGCTGCAGGTCTGGCCATGCCCGACACCGACGCGGAGATCGTGCTTTACACCGACGGCAACAGCGCTGAGATCGACCTGCTGGTGGCCTCGGCGGATGAAGCAGCCGCTGAATTTGTCCGCGCCGGAGGAACATTGCTCACCCCGCCCTTCGACATCCAGGTCGGACGCTGCGCGGTGGTGCGTGATCCGTGGGGCAATCCGCTGGTGCTGCTCGACATGAGCAAGGGCAAACTCATCACCGGTGAAGATGGCACCATATTAGGAAATATCACTCAGTAATCAGAGGAACCATGTACTTTATCAAGACAGAACGATTGATCCTGCGGGAATTTGGACCTTTGGACGCGCCTGCGCTGGAAGCCGTTTTTGGCGACGCCGAGGTGATGAAATTTGGCCCGGGCGTACAGAGCACTGAATGGATCGCGAAGTGGATAGACGACTGCATCCAAGATTATGACCGCTACGAGTGCGGTCCGTGGGCGGTACTCGAGAAGAGCAGCCACGATCTGATCGGTTACTGCGGCCTATTCCATTTTGCCGACCTGGGGGGTCAATCCGAAGTCGAACTTGGTTACCGGTTGGTACGTTTGAGTTGGGGCAATGGTTATGCCACCGAAGCCGCCGCAGCGGCCAGGGATTACGCTTTCGAGGTACTGGGGCTGGAGCGGTTGGTTTCACTGATCGACCCTGAAAACACAGTCTCCCTGAAAGTGGCCCAGAAATTGGGAATGCACTATGAACGCGAGATACTACTGCCGGAGTATTCTCATCCGGATCACTTGTATGCGATAATAAAACAGGAATGGAGAGTGAATTATGGCAACGATACTGAACGGAAATAAAACGGCCTTACTGGTGGTGGATACACAAGTGGGTGCATTGGCTGATGTTTGGGACTACGCACGGATCGTCCAAAACATCAAGACAGTGATCGAAAAAGCCCGCAAAGAGGGAATACCAGTGATCTGGGTGCAGCATGCCGACAACGAATTGGTTCAGGACAGCGCTGATTGGCAGATCGTCCCTGAGCTGGTACCGGCCGAAGGAGAAGCCAGGATCTATAAGAATTTCAATTCCTCCTTTGAAGAGACTCCCCTGGAAGAAGTACTGGCCAGACTCGGTGTTTCTCACATTGTCCTCACCGGCGCCTGCACCAATTGGTGCATTCGTGCCACCGCCTACGGCGCGCTTGACCGGGGTTACGACCTCACCCTGGTGAAGGATGGCCATACAACAGTGGACATGGTGTTCAAAGACGGGTCAAAGATCGCCGCCAAAGATATCGCCATCGATTTGAATACGTCCATGGCCTGGCTCAACTATCCGGGCCGCAAGAATACTGCCGTCTCGGCCGCAG
>CAYWCH010000351.1:0-2759 GCA_964456715.1 uncultured Anaerolinea sp.
GATCGGTTTTGAGGGCAATCCTTTACGCAACGCAGTCATATAGGTACTCGCTGCAGTGGTCATCGATTTGGATTCGTATTCTGACTCGGCATCAATGACGTACCCATCGAGGTTGTATTTCTTTGTCTGTGAGATTGCGATGGCGGCTTCACCGGCGGGATCGTATCCATACACATAATGCCATCCCCAAACACCAAGGCCTTTGGCACGTAACGCGGTAACCAGGGCAGGGATGTAATCCTCTCCGGTGGTTTTGTTATAGTTGTAGGCTTTTGTGGCGTTGGCTATCTTTATCAGAACATGTGAAAAACCGCCTGAATACGCCAGGGACGCAATCTTTGATGCGCTGCCGCCTTCACAATTTGGGATCTGCCAAATCCACATTCCTTTTCCATTAAGTGCCATTTCGATGCCTCCTGAAATCTATTACCGCTCATCAGCCATGCTGGCCAGGTTACCTTCAAGGTTTATTTGACCGGCGATCTTGCGCATGGCATGGATCACGTTATCCACGTGGTCCCAGAGCGGTATACCAAATTCTGCTGCGCCTGCTTCCATTTCTTCGCGGTTCGTACCGGCCGCAAACGCCTTGTCTTTCCATTTCTTCTTGACCGAACTGGCTTCAAGATCGTAAAGGGATCGTGAAGGTCTTACCAGGGCTACAGCCGTGATCAAACCGGTGATCTCATCGCAAGCATTGAGTGCTTTTTCTATCCTGGTTTGGCGTGGATAACCGGCAAGGCTGCCGTGAGAGAGGATCGCCAGAACGATATCTTCAGGAACACCCAATTCACGAAGGATGGGTGCGCCATCCGCAGGATGCTGTTCAGGGGTGGGGTGGATCTCCCAGTCAAAATCATGCAGCAGACCGGTCACTCCCCACAAATCGACATCGGCGTTTTCTTTTGCAGCATAAAAGCGCATCGCCGCTTCGACCGAGAGCATGTGGCTGATCAGTCCCTGGTTTTTTACATATTGATTCGCGATTTGTAATGCTTTTTCACGATCCATCAGCATGTTTCCTTTGGTCACTTAACTTGATCCGGAAAGATCGGTTCGACATCGCCCATCACCGGAAGTGGATGGCTGATCCATACTTCCCAGAGAGCAACAAGTGAGGCCGGCAGTTCGCGCATGTTCCATGAGAAAAGCGATGAATTCATATAGGTTCGCAAGTCTGCCGATACGCCAACCGATTTCACTCCGATCTGGTTGCAGATGAACAATGCCCTGGGCAGGTGATAACTCTGTGTCACGAGGATGGCCTTGTCGATCTGAAAGATATATTTCGCCCGATAGCAGGTGTCGTAAGTACGGCGGCCAGCATAATCCAGAACGATATCTTCCTCTGGTACACCCAGGCTCACGGCATAGGCTCTCATCGCGCCGGGTTCGTTGTAATCAACGAAGCGGTTGTCTCCACTCATCAGAAGCTTGTCCACTTTTCCATCGAGATACAAGTTGACTGCAGCTTCCACACGGTCGCTCAAAACAGGCGAAGGTGAACCATCACGTTGCAGTCCGGCACCAAAAACAATAGCGACTTTTGTCGATGGCGCTTGCTCAGCGCTGTAGATCAAACCTTTGGAGGCGACGGTCGTCACCAGCCGGGAGACAGCCATCACAAAGATGCCAACAACGAAGAACCAGATCAATATTTGAAGTGACATGTTAAATATCTTCTTTACCATAGCAAGATTTGTACCAGTTTTACTTATGAATCGGGTAGAGGGAGATTTCATTTATCATTCCATTCAGAAGTTCCATACTTTGAAGAAAGCAAGTCTTGTGCCATTTTAACTTCTTCTTGTGACAATCTGGAATCAACCAACCTGATCTCCAGAGCATTTTCAAACCCGGAAATACAGGCAGCCGCTGCTTCATCCCATGAAACACGACGACCGATTACTTCTTCTAAAGTAGTGGCATGGAGGTACACCCTCTGCCTGGCTGCATTCCGGGAATTCTCATCGGGATTGATAAGTACATCGGTTATCCGGGCAATATCTCCGAACAAGGGCAGGGTGCCATGCTGTAAAACGCCGCCAGATTTTCGGGATTGGGCGGAGCCGATCAATTTCTTTCCGGATGCGGTAATCTCGTAATTGGAAGGAACTTCAAAACAAACCGGGCGGTTTTCGCCGGATGTCATCGGACCATACTCTTTGTCTGCGTTCGCTTCCAATCCCAATATCTGCAGGGCAGACAACAACCCTGTCGACAGGCGCCGGTAACTTTCGAGTACGCTCCCCTTAACAGCGGGTGAATCAATTGGAGCGCAGATGGAATAGGTCAACTCGTCCACATGGAGAATGGCTTTTCCCCCCGTCGGTCTGCGCACGTAATCCCAGCCTTTGGCAATCAATGCTGGCTTATCGATATCCGCAACAGTTTGGGCAAAGCCCAGCGATAAGCACGCAGGATCCCAACCATAGAATCGCAAGACTGGAGGGGTTTGATATTTTAAAGTGGACAACATCAGAGCTTCATCAATGGCCATGTTCATTGGGCCACTTATAAAAGGAGAGCGAATCAAACGCCAAATTTCCATATAAGTTTCTCCAAATAACAAAAAAATTATACTATGGTGATATGGATAACTTGTAAAGAAATCGCATTGCGCAATTAGTTAAAAAAATTACTTTTAAAAAATTATTTGTTAAATGACTTGACAAAGAATTTCAAAACGTTATAATAAATATACTAAAGCTTTCAAAACGAGGCGGAGTTGAGCACTTTTTTTTGGGCAAGTCCAAAAG
>CAYWCH010000352.1:0-2751 GCA_964456715.1 uncultured Anaerolinea sp.
GATGTTCATCTGCACTTCACGGCGCAGATCGCCTTCGACTGTTAAAGTCTTTCCAATATAATCGCGGATCGCGCCGACTTCAGTTTCGGTCAAATCCTTGACACGTGTGTCCGGATTAACGCGTGTGCTTTTAAGAATCTCGACTGCACGTGTGGGACCAATCCCAAAAATGTAGGTCAGAGCAACTTCGACCCGCTTGTTACGCGGAAGATCAACACCTTCAATTCTCGCCATAGTTCCTTATCCCTGTCGCTGTTTGTGCTTTGGGTTTTCGCAGATCACATACAATCTGCCACTGCGCTTCACGATCTTGCATTTGGCGCATCTTTTACGAATGGATGGGCAAACTTTCATGTTTCTGACTCCTTAAAAGTACTGTTGCTAATCCGAAATATTGATTATACCTGCTGTTACTGATTCCGTCTAGGAATGGAGCCGTCTCCCTGCATAGTCAGGATCAGGGGTCCATTCTCTGTTACTGCAACAGTATGTTCAAAATGAGCAGTCAACGAACCATCTTCTGATGAAACCGTCCACTGGTCCGGGAGGACTTTGGTCCATTCCGTACCGACCAGCAGCATTGGTTCCAGGGCAATGGTCATGCCTGCTTTTAGGACAATTCCCCGGCCGGGAGTTCCGTAGTTTGGCGTCTGCGGACCTTCGTGCATTCGCCGACCCACCCCGTGACCCGTATATTCGCGTGTCACGTAGAACCCGCGGCTTTCTGCGTATTCCTGGATGGCATAAGAAACATCTCCGAGGTGGTTTCCGGCTACCATCTTTTCGATGCCCGCGTAGAGGGCACCTTCGGTGGCATCCAGCAACTTTTGAGCCTCTTTCGAGATCTCTCCCACACCGGCAGTGAACGCAGAGTCGCCCACGTAACCTTCATACACAGTACCACAATCCACCGAGACAATATCCCCTTCCTTGAGCTTGCGCTTTCCGGGAATACCATGCACCAGTTCATAGTTGACACTGACGTTGGTGCTGGCAGGGTAAGGATACGGTCCGGGATAATCCTTGAATGGGCTGTAGCATCCGTGTTTTCGCAGCACTTCTTCGGCTGCGGCATTCAGATCACCTGTAGTGACGCCTGGCCGGATGATGGCTTTGGCGGCGGCCAATGCTTCGGCATTGATCCGTCCTGCCTCGCGCATCAGTTCGATCTCGTGCGCCGATTTGATGGTGATCTGTCTATCCCAAGGCATTTCGTTACGCTTTCTCTATTGCTTCCAAAAGGTCTTTGGTAACCAGGTCGATCGCCTGGGTGCCATCGATCTTCACTAACAACTTTTTATTGCCGTAGTACTCGATCAGCGGAGCCGTTTGTTCAGAATACACTTTGATGCGGTTGACAACGGTGCTCTTTTGATCATCTTCTCGTTGATACAGTTCCGAGCCGTCGATGTCGCAGACACCCGGTTTTTGCGGGGGATTGAACTTTTCGTGGAAAACGTGCCCCTGCGCGCGGCAGGTCCAACGTCCACTCAAGCGCTCCACCAAGATCTCTGCCGGAACATCAATCAGGGGAACCAGTTCCACCTTGCTGTCAAATTCCTTGAGCATTTCGGTCAAAGCGTCCGCCTGAGCCGGAGTGCGCGGGAAACCATCGAGCAGGGCGCCTTTTTTGCAATCGGCGCGCGAGATGCGTTCGCGTACCATCTTTATGGTAAGCGCATCCGAAACCAATTCGCCTCGGCTGATGTAACCCTGGGCTTCCTTGCCGAGTTCGGTTTGATTCTTCAGATTCTCCCGAAACAGGTCTCCAGAGGAGATGTGTACCAGGCCATACTTTTCAGCAATGACCTTGGCTTGGGTGCCTTTTCCCGCTCCGGGGGGACCAATGAGAACGTAGAATTTTGCCATCTTAGCCCTTGATGATGCTTTCGTCATAGCCGTGAACTTTAAGTTCTGTTTCGATGATGGTGAAGGTATCGCGGACGACACCCACAACGATCAGCAAGCCGGCTGCGGAGATGACGAACACAGTGGAGGTGCCAAGTGCCGGGATGAGCGCACTCAGGATATACGGGAACACAGCCACGAAACCGAGGAAGAACGCACCCGGGAAGGTGATACGGCGTTGAACTTTGGTCAGGTACTTTTGGGTGGGGGCACCACGGGTCACACCCGGGATTTGGGCACCCTGCTTCTTCAGGGTTTCACCGTAGTTCTGTTGCGTGAACAGAACATCGGTATAGAAGAAGGTAAAGGCAACGACCATCACGAAGTACAACACGGGGTAGAACCAGCCGGTAGTACCGCTGAAGAGGTTATAAACACCAGTGTTGAAATTAGCCCACCATTCGGCTTTGGCATTGACAAAATAGCTTGCCACCAATGCCGGGAACGAAATGATTGTCTGGGCGAAGATCAACGGGATCATGCCAGCCATGTTGACCATCAGGGGCAGGTTGCTGCGTACGGGCATGGACATGCGGTTACCCACGCGTCTTCCAGGGAAGAGCACGGGCACGTTGCGGCGTCCCTGCTGCACGTAAACAATCGCGAAGATGATCAAGGCCAGGATGACGAGCATGAGGGTGAACATCCACCAACCGTTCTGTTCATCAGCCAACAGCGCGAGAAATCTCTGCGGGATCTTTGCCACGATACCGGCAAAGATGATCAAAGAAAGACCCTGGTTCGGAATACCATATTCCGAGATCAACTGACCGAGCCAGATACCCAACATCGTACCGGCAACCATACTGAAAATGAGTGTCAGCGTTGGCAGCAGTGAGGCAC
>CAYWCH010000353.1:0-2728 GCA_964456715.1 uncultured Anaerolinea sp.
CACCGGTACCGAACCAGTAATCAGCAAAAACGGTCTGTTGACCACAGCCGGCTATAAACTTGGCAACGAACCGGCGGTATATTGTTTGGAAGGCAGCATCGCCATCGCAGGCGCGCTCGTCCAATGGTTGCGGGATAACCTGAAGATGATCGATAATTCTGCCGACATCGAACCACTGGCACGTACGGTGAACGATAATGGCGATGTCTACTTCGTGCCAGCTTTTTCCGGTTTATATGCACCTTACTGGCTCTCTGATGCGCGTGGAATCATCGTTGGCCTAACCCGCTATGTCAATCGCGGTCATATCGCCCGGGCGGTGCTCGAATCCACCGCGTATCAAACTCGTGAAGTATTGGACGCCATGGAGAGCGATTCGAACGTGAAATTAAACAGCTTGAAAGTGGACGGCGGGATGGTGGTAAATGAGCTGCTAATGCAATTCCAGGCCGATATCCTGAATGTCCCCGTGATCAAACCTCGTGTAGCTGAGACCACGGCCCTGGGAGCAGCTTATGCGGCAGGTCTGGCGGTTGGCTATTGGCAAAATCTGGAACAATTAGCCGCGAACTGGGGCAAAGACAAGGTTTGGCAGCCAAATATGCCTGAAGATACCAGATCGCAACTTTATAAGAAGTGGAAAAATGCCGTCACCCGAACTTTCGCATGGATCGACAGTTCTCCATCTTGACCGGATGTGTGATCTCGGCTAAAATCAAAAGTCGCATTCATAAAGAATGCAAAATCAAATTAGACGAAGGTAACCATTTCTTGGTGAGAGGCGTCGAAGGATAAATAGTATGGAAAAGAGCATTATCGAAGCAGTAAAACGGGAAATCACAGGGAAGAAAGTCGGCACCCTGCGCCGTGAAGGCAAACTCCCGGGTGTCATTTACGGACATCATTTTGAAACCCAGGCCATCCTGATGGATTTGAAGAGTGCCACAAAGGTATTGAATACGGCCACCTCTTCCAGTATCGTGACCATTGTGCTCGATGGCAAGGAACACGCAGCCTTGGTTCGCGAGAGACAACGTGACTATATTCGCAATCAGTTCATCCACGTAGATTTCCAGGCAGTGTCACAGACCGAGAGGATCCGTACCAAGGTCGGCATCGCCTTTTCAGGTATTGCTCCTGCGGTTAAAGACTTCAACGGTGTTGTTGTTGAAGGCTTAGACGCCATCGAAGTTGAAGCCCTTCCAAAAGATCTGCCCGAACGCTTTATTGTTGATATTTCCGGCCTTGCTAACATTGGTGATGCTGTCCATGTTTCAGATATCAGCGTTCCTGAAGCAGTAACTGTCCTCACTCCCATTGAAGAGATGGTCGTTTTGATTACCGCTCCTGCTGCTGAAGAGGTTGAGGAAGCTCCCGTTGTTGAAGCTGAGGGCGCTGAACCAGAAGTGATCGAAAAAGGCAAGAAGGAAGAAGAAGGCGAAGAAGCCTGATCCTCTCTTTAGAGATAATTCAAAACAGCCGCTCAAAAGAGTGGCTGTTTTGTTTTTTCAAGAAGATCCAATGTCAGTCTGGCTGTCATTCCCCATAATACTTCGTTTTTAAATTTCTTATAAAATATTGTATTCCTGTGCAACCCTTCGGGAGTAACAAATTCTTTGATTGACCAATTTTCAGGTTCCATTAACCAGTCCACTGGAATCGGAAAAGCTCCTTCGACTTCATCCGGGGTTATTTCCAGTTTCTGAGGCCAATTTACGCATCCAACGATTGGCGTTACCTGATATTTGGAAATGGTCTGGATTTGCCTAAGAAAACCCAAGAGTTCAATCTGGTCTTTTTGAATTCCCAGCTCTTCCTGGCATTCCCTTAATGCTGTTTCCGCCAGATCACTGTCTGACTTTTCTGCAGCTCCCCCGGGAAACGCGACTTCACCTCTATGAAATGCACCGGCATTGGCTCGATGAATGAACAAGAGTTTCCACTGCTCTTCATCCCAAATGAATGGCACAAGTACTGCGGCAGATTTCAAACCATCGATTTTTTGATCCGTCAATTGGGATAACGGAAAGACTGATCTTCTAACCCGTTCGATGAATTCTGCCTTGTTTGCCATGTTTTTCCATTACCTATTCTTCAATGGGCACATCCGCGATTTCATCATCATTCACAACACTGATCGCACCTGTTTCTAGAAGCAGTTTTCGATCCATATGCTCTTTATCAACGATGATCGGTCTGCCAAAGATCAAATAACCAGTATGCGCCACCATTCGATCAGTGGGTCTGAAACGAGACGGCTCGGATTTGTAATATCGCAGCGATACTTCACAAACATCGATAAACGCGTAATCGTTTCTTCTCAACTCGATCAGCAGTTTTGTCACTTGATTGGTTGTTGGTAAAATGCTGCCAAAATACCCTCCCGGTTTTAAGGCTGCTTTTGCCTGACCGGTAAATTCGTATGAGTTGGCCACATCCAAAAAAACGCAATCGACATCGGTTTCATCAAAACCTTCGCGGATATCCCTTATCTTAAATTCCACCCGATCCGATAATCCAATCCGCTCAATATTCTTTTTTGCTTTTGCCTGATGCTCCTCACGCCTTTCATAGCTATAAATCTTGCCTGTTTTACCAACTGCGTAAGCCAGAGCCGTTGTCAACCCTCCGCTGCCAGTTCCAGCCTCGATGACGGTTGTGCCGGGACCGATTCCCATGGTGAGCAATATTTGCCCGATGTCTTTGGGATAAAGTATTTGCGTCACTC
>CAYWCH010000354.1:0-2728 GCA_964456715.1 uncultured Anaerolinea sp.
TATTCGCATTACCCGGCATGGGCACCGCCATGGTGGGAGCCATCCTGGCTCGCGATTACCCGGTGGTGCAGGGATTTGTGATGGTGATTGCTGTCATCTTTGTGCTTGTCAATCTACTCGTTGATCTTTCGTATGCGTATCTCGACCCGCGCATACGTCTGGAATAGGTGGTACCGAATGGCCGATACACTCGCAGAAGTAACCGAAGAAGTAAAACAAAAAAGTCGAACTCCATCGCAGGAGGTCATCCGTCACCTGTTCAAGCACAGTTCCGGACGGGCAGGGATCATTCTCCTGTCGATCTTGATCCTTATTGCCATCTTCGCGCCCTGGATCGCGCCTTACGACCCGATCGCCATCCTTAGAGACGTCGACCGCCGCGATACACCCTGCATTCATCTTTTGGGTTGCCCGGCTGATCAGCCGCAGCACATCTTTGGTATCGACGGCAACAGCCGCGACCTGTATTCGCGTATCATCTACGGGAGCCGCCTCTCACTACAGGTGGGTATCATCACCATGGGGTTTGCCATTCTCATCGGCACGATCATCGGAGCCGTGGCCGGATTCGCGGGGGGTGCGGTCGATAACATCATCATGCGTATCATGGATGTGTTGATGGCGTTCCCGAGTCTACTCCTCGCCATTGCCATCGTTTCCGTCCTCGGCATTGGTCTGATCAACGCCATGCTGGCCATCGGCATCGTGTCGATCCCGCGCTTTGCCAGGCTGGTGCGGTCCACCGTGCTCTCGGTCAAGGAGCTTGAATATGTGCAGGCATCGCGCGCGTTGGGTGGTTCGCCAATGCACATCCTTTTTAAGCGGATCCTGCCCAACGCCATCACACCACTTATCGTCCAGGGCACGCTGGGTATTGCCACAGCCATCCTCGATGCAGCCGCGCTTTCCTTCCTCGGGCTGGGCGCCGAAAAACCGCGCCCTGAGTGGGGGCTGATGATGGGTGAGGAGAAGAACAGCATCTTCTCGGCACCGCACCTCGTAATCTTCCCGGGTCTGGCCATCATGATCACCGTGCTCGGTTTCAACCTGCTTGGAGATGGCCTGCGCGATTCAATGGATCCAAGGCTGACACGCTCGAGCAAATAAATTTTACTAATCTTATATAAGCAACGGGCAGGTCTTCGGCATGCCCGTTGTTTATTTATTTGATCGGTTCACTCTGCTTTCATGCCAATTGTGGAAGTTATGCTGATCAATTGAATATATGTATGTAAATTGCTACAATATTTTCACATCAACACTTTTAGCATCACCAAGAGGGAGATATGAGAAAAGCATTCAGTTTGATCATCGTATTGTGTTTACTCGTTTTGTCATTTGGCACGGTCAGCGCCAGTCCAGGGCCCAAACCGGCTGTGACGCCTGTATCCGGAGACCAGGTTTTCACGGTCACCTACCTGCCCATCAGCCAATTGCCCGGAGCAACGGGCGGCGGCGAAGGCAGGTTTTTACCAGCCGGCTATGAGAGCGGTGAAAAGCAATTCGAGGGAATGGGCATCACCGTCTCGGGGTTCACGTATGGATCCGCCACCGCCTGCTTCCCCATCAAAGGGATCACGAAGGGGTGGGGCGGACAGGTAGCCAGGTGGGACGGCAGCCGTTGGAATCTGTTCGAAACCAAGATTTCGACCCCTGCCGAGAGCGCATATTCCTACGCCTGCACCACCATTTTTGGCGATGGCACATACGCGCTGCTTTCGTGGATCGCGGATGCCTCACTTCTTGGCAAAGGTTCCGATACTTCGACCTGCAGTTTCAAGATCACCGACCTTGGGAACATCATGTCAGACATGGAATGGGACGATGATTATCTCACCGCATTGCTGATCGGGGTGGAATTTGATTCGACCGGTGATCTGGCTGGCTTGCCTGTTACCGTCACTTTCCTTTCAGCCAACCCTGCCGGCAGTTACGGTGTGACCGGCACGGGCAGCGGCACCATCGAAGGATCGGATGGGGGATACGCGGTATGGTTTGATAGTGGATTACCAATGTTCATTATGACCGATACCAACAGCAGCTATACTTATCGGATCGACTTTGGTGATTGTTACATTAATTACAAAGTGATCGCTGCATAGCTGAATCTGAAGACCAACACCAGGGTGGGGCAGTTAAATTACCTCACCCATTTTTGTTATCAACAACCAGTTACCTGAGCGGTTCTAATGGAATTTAAATGATTATTTTTGTATACTGGTAATCAGAAAAGGAGATCCTGCCATGAAGGGAAATGACAAGATAATCGACAAACTTAATTTTCTGCTCGCAGATGAACTGACAGCCGTCTCGCAGTACATGGTCCATGCGGAGATGTGCGCTGACTGGGGCTACGAGACGCTGGCCGATAAGATCGAAAAGCGCGCCATCGAAGAGATGAAACACGCCGAGAAGCATATCGGGCGTATCCTCTTCCTCGAAGGGCGGCCCATCGTCAGCAAGCTGAACGAGATGCACATTGGCGCGGAGGTCCCCGCCATGATGACGAACGACCATAACGCCGAAAAGGGCGCCATCGCTGCGTATAACGACGCCATCAAGCTCGCCTCGGACATGGGCGATAACGGCACCCGCGAGATCCTCGAGGATATCCTCGAGGACGAGGAAGCCCATATCGACTGGATCGAGTCGCAGATCGACCAGATCGATCAGATGGGCTTGCAGAATTACCTGACCAAGCAGTTGTAACTATTCGGATTTTCCGTGA
>CAYWCH010000355.1:0-2708 GCA_964456715.1 uncultured Anaerolinea sp.
ACGGCACCACCATCCACATAACGAGTACCGGTGGGTGAAATGATTGTATCCTTTGTGTAATTGCCAATGTAAAGCACATCATAATTAGTTACAGACATCGATGATCTCCAGAAGTAAATTTATTAATTGATAATTTTGTTAATGAGCCAAAAGGTTCCTGCACCGATCAATCCGGTGATCGGGATGGTCAATAACCAGGCGGTGGCAATCTCTTTCATCACCCCCCAGCGCACCTTGTTGACGCGTTCCGCACTGCCCACGCCCATAATGGCGCTGCTGACCACCTGTGTCGTCGAAACCGGTCCACCAATGAGCGATGCGCTCAAGATCACAACCGCGGCGGTGATTTGCGTGGAGAAACCGTCGATGGGGCGGATACGGTAGAACTTGGCTCCAAGCGTCTTGATCAATTTCCATCCACCCACTGATGTTCCCAAAGCAATCATGCTGGCACAAAGGAATATCACCCACGTAGGCACATCAAAAGTATCGATCATACCGGTCGTGACCAACCCCAGAGTAATGATACCCATCGATTTTTGCGCGTCGTTGGCTCCGTGGCTCAACGCAAGCGCGATGGCGGTCATGACTTGACCTTTCTTGAAGAAACTGTTGATCTTTGGCGTGGCGTTCCACGATAACAGCATGATGATCCTGGTGATAATGAACCCGACGATCAAACCGATAAACGGCGAGGTCAATAATGTCAGTAACACTTTTCCCACGCCATCCAATCGTATCGAACTCCAACCAGCGCACATTGCCACAGCTCCGACCAAACCACCGATCAGTGCATGCGACGAGCTGCTCGGAAAACCCATGAACCAGGTAAACAGGTTCCAAAAAATTGCCGCCACCAGCGCTACCACCAGAGCCATGATCAGTGTGGAATTATCGATTGCTCCGGCGACAACAATTTCATCACCGATCGTCTTGGCTACTGCAACTCCGAATATGAAAGGCCCACAGAACTCAGCGACTGCTGTGATCGTCATTGCGAGGCGCGGAGGAAGAGCCCTTGATGAGATCATCGTGGCTACAATGTTGCTGGAATCGTGTACCCCGTTTAGGAAATCAAAACCGAGAGCGAGGATGATCAAAACGATCAATAATGGTTCCATATCGAATACACTAACCCTTCTTCATTACAATGCTTGCAATCACGTTCGCAGCTTCATCACCACGGTCAGCAGCATTGCTGAGATGGCGATACACCTCGCGGTATTTAAAGACTTTCATAACATGTTTGGTATCTTCAATGCCATCGAACAACTCTGCCAGGCCTTCGCGATAAAGCATCTCCACTTTATTTTCGAGCGCTTTTGCACGTTGAGCGTGCTCATTGGCCACACCAGGGTAATCCTCAAGGCGGTCAACAGCCATGAGCAATTCATTGGCTGCATCTCGCAGCAAAGCAGCGATTCGCTGCATGTAGCTGGTGGGAGTGACTTTCAGCAGTTCAACCTCTTCCAGGGTGCTGAAGGCGTAATCGAGCACATCGTCCACCGTGCGCGAAAGAGCAAACAGGTCTTCGCGATCAAACGGAGTGATGAATGTTTTGTTCAACTCATAGATCATGATCCGGCGATATTCATCGGCTTCCTTTTCCTTGCGAGTTAACTCAGCCGCCGATTCGGGACTCTGATCTTTAAAATACACGACGAGTGCTTCCATTCCAGCCAGGGTGGCTGCTGCCTGGTCATGCATATGCTTAATGAAAATATTTTGGCGTTTCTTGAAGAGTTTTAACATAATCGTTTGTTTCCTTCCTTAAAATTGTCGGATACATTTGTGTTCATAGAGATATTGCAATCCTGCGATTACTTCTTCGGGAGAATTCGTATCCAGGAATTCACAGGTCTTGATCGCATCTTCCGGCAGATACGATCTGACCAGGTCAAAATCGACTTCACCCAACCCGGCGGCAAAATGATCCACAACGCCGCGGATATCATGCAAATGTGTTTCGAAAATTCGATCCGAAAAGCGTTTCAACCACTCTTCGAATGGATAAAAACCTAAAACTGAGAGGTGTATGGCATGCCCAACATCAAAAGTCATTCCCAAATATTGGGGGTCTCCCAGACCTAACAAGATCTCCATCTCATCCGGGGAAGGAATCTCCCGATAATGATTCCTGTTTTCCAAAGCCAGGCGCACCTTCGCTTTTGCTGCCTTCTCAGCCAGTTCCCTGATGCTGGTACAGGTTGCCGCAAACGCAGCCGGAGCCTGTGATGACCGTAGTTCCGTCATCTGATCTTTAAGCGCCTTGAACTCGCCCGTACCCTGCTTGCCTGATTGGATGAGAACGCGCAGTTGCTTCTCGAGGTTGACATCCAAGTTTATCTGGCCGGGATGAACCACGATCGAAGGGATGCCGTGCTTGCTGGCAAAATCAATACTTCGCGTCACCGCTTCGACGCCCTTCTTCCGATTCTCTTCATTCAATGCTGAGATCAACCAATCATTTTTGACCAGGGTTGGCATGGAAATATCTGCCGGGCAGGGTTCGTGGATGCTGCTGAATGAATACCTGCTCATATCGATTCCGGTCAACATTTCAGAATTTATCCTGTGGTTCAATTCGACATCGCTGAACCCGGAGCGCCTGGCAAACTCAAAAAAATCGGGCAAAGTGGGGAAGTTGTCCTTCAGCCACATTGTCGAAAGAGAGACTTTGTACGTCCTGGCCGGTTTAATCGGTTCCC
>CAYWCH010000356.1:0-2704 GCA_964456715.1 uncultured Anaerolinea sp.
AGACTGAGAAACGTAAGAGAGTCTTCCCGCCATACCAGGTTAACGCGCAACTGGTCAGCGAAGCCGACAAGGACGTGATCGTGATGCACTGTCTGCCCGCACACCGTGGCCAGGAATTGACCGACGACATTGCCGATGGTCCACACTCCGTCATTTTCCCGCAGGCTCACAACCGCCTGCATGCCGAGAAGGCAGTTCTGGTTAAATTGCTGGCTTGATCTGACTTTATATTCATGCATGAGTGCCCCGGTGCCGCCGGGGCACTTTTTTATTGCCCATTTATTCAGGTTGGGTTATGATTCCATTATCGAAAATTATGTGAAGGATAATGTCATGGACCGATTCGCAAAGATCGTTTGCACCCTGGGACCCAGTTCCTCTGATGAAACAACAATTAAGAAGATGATCCAGGCCGGGATGAACGTTGCCCGCCTGAATTTTTCACATGGCACCCAAGAAAGTCACGGCAAATTGATTGGCCTCATCCGCAAATGCTCCAAAGAGCTGAATATGCCGGTTGCCATCCTTCAAGACTTGCAGGGACCAAAGCTGCGCGTTGGTATCCTGCCCGGGGAAGGCATCGAACTTAAAGCCGATGGACTGGTCAATCTTTACGCCATCGAAGGCGGTGAACCGGAAAAAATTCCCGGCCAAATATATTTACCGCTGGATGTACCCAACCTCGCCCGTGCGGTGAAACCAGGCAATCGCATCCTGTTGGATGACGGTCATATGGAACTGAAGGTACTTGAAGTCATCGGTGACACGGTTAATACCAAGATTGTCCTGGCTGGCACCCTGACTTCACACAAGGGGGTCAATCTTCCCGGCGCCGATCTGCAAATCCCCATTCCCACTGATAAAGATATCAACGATCTGGAATTTGGTCTTTCACATGGGGTGGATTATGTAGCCATCTCCTTTGTTCATAAAGCCTCCGAGATTGCAACAGTGCGCGAACTGATCAAAGAATTCCAGCCTGACAAAGCGTCCCCGGGGATTATTGCCAAACTCGAACGCCCCGAAGCCATCAAGAACCTGCATGAGATCATCCACGAGGCGGATGGGGTAATGGTCGCCCGGGGTGACCTGGGCGTCGAAACCTCACCGCAGGATGTTCCCATTATGCAGAAGCAGATTATCCAATCGGCCAACCAGCATGCCAAGATCGTGATCACCGCCACCCAGATGCTTGAGTCCATGATCCACAGCCCCCGCCCCACCCGTGCCGAGGCATCTGATGTCGCCAACGCCGTCTTCGACGGCACGGACGCCGTAATGCTCTCCGGTGAAACTGCCAACGGCAGCTACCCGGTGGAAAGTGTGAAAATGATGGATTGCATCGTCCGCGAAGCCGAGGAGCACATCAACGAATGGGGCCGCTCCTCTGACTTCCCCCGCGAGGTCACTCTGGATGATGCCATCGCGATGACTGCCGCCGCCCGTGAACTGGCCAATGATCGTAAAGTCGCCAATGTAGCCGTCCTTACCCAAACCGGTCGTACCGCTTTATTGATGTCAAAAGCGCGCCCGCGTGTCCCCATCATGGCTTTTACACCAAAAGAAACGGTCTTCAATCTTTGCAGCCTGTACTGGGGTGTAATCCCGGCAATTATCCCATTCGTTGATTCGCTTGAAAAAGTAGCCCAAACGGTGGACGAGTATATGCAAGATGAGCTAAAGATGAAACAGGGTAAGCAGATCGTGCTCATCACCGGGTTCCCACTGCCGGCCATCCACCTGCCGAACCTGGCATTGCTGCACATCATTGGTGAAAAAGTCGCCTGATCCCTGATCCGGAATAACATCAAAAACCTCCCAGATACGGTGATCAATTGTGGCTCGGGGGTAACATCCTGCCATCATCTGGTGGCTATGTCGTATGCCGGTCTTGCACTCCCCAAACTCTACGCCAGTTCATGGAGTGAATGGATCAGAGATACCAAACACCCGATTGGATAAAACAAACTCCCCGGCAATAACCGGGGAGAATGATTTTTAGAACATCATATCGTTTACTTGCTGAATTGTTTCTTTGGGTGGGCGGATCTGCTTCTCCGTCATTCGATTGAGCGGGGTGTCTGGCATATTGTACATATCATACATGGTGGGTTGGTTCGGGTTAACGTAGATCAACCCGGTCACGAGCCAGTTGTTTTCTTGTGCTTCTTCCAGCATCCGCAGTGCGTCCCAGCGGCTGGTCGGGTCGTAGTCTTTTTCAAGCTTCTTTAAAATTACCTGGCTGCCGTCATGCAGTGTTACGTCCTTTGTGGTACCTTCTTCGAAATCTTCCACCGTGATCTCATCCCTGGCCGGGACAAAGGAGATCTCATGCAGCGGTTCTTCGTGCTCCTTGCCAAAAGTGTAGGAGTGCATAGATTCTTCGTGGTTGCCAAAAGTGACGCATGGGCTGATGATATCGATAACTGCGATGCCGGTATGGGCAATGGCAGCCTTGATCAATTCCTTCACCTGCTTGGGATCGCCAGCGAAAGAGCGCGCAACAAATGACGCGTTAGCCACCAGGGCCTCCATGGCAATATCCACCGGCAGGTAAGGATTTGTGCCCTGCTTTTTCAGTGAAAGACCCTTGTCAGCGGTGGCCGAGAACTGACCCTTGGTCAGACCATACACACCGTTGTTCTCTACGATGTAAACCATCGGCAGATTGCGCCGTACCATATGTTTAAACTGCCCCAGACCG
>CAYWCH010000357.1:0-2677 GCA_964456715.1 uncultured Anaerolinea sp.
TACCTTTTCGTGATCGTCGATGAGGTGGCCCGCATGCTGCGCGCCCGCAGCAGCCGCAGTGCTGCTGCGCCGGCGGGGCAACGCAGCGGCGGAAGCCTGGCTTGGCGCGCGAGGGTGACCGGCGGAATGGCCGGCAGCCTGTTCCTGCGCGCGCTGGAACGCAGCGACCGCGTCTACGCGGCCATGCTCTCGCGGGGCTACAGCGCGGAGATCCCGGCTCACAGCGATCAACCACTGTCTGTACCCGACCGTAGGGTGCTCTGGCTTGGATCGTTGCTGCTGCTCTTATTGACCTTATTCGGTATGCTTATTGGAGGCCGACCATGAACCCGCTGATCGAGATCGATTCTCTTTCTTACAGTTACCCTGACGGTACCCAAGCCCTAGAAAGTATTCGCCTCAGTGTAATGCCCGGCGAGAAGATCGCCCTGGTCGGCGCCAATGGAGCCGGCAAATCGACCCTGCTGCTGCACCTCAACGGTGTGTTGAGCGGGGAGGGCAGTATCCGCATCGGCGGGCTGCCGCTCGAGAAGAAGAATATCGGCCGCATCCGCGCCATGGTCGGGCTGGTCTTTCAGAACCCCGATGATCAGCTTTTCTCTTCCACCGTTTACGAAGACGTGGCCTTTGGTCCCATCCACCAGGGATACGACGATGCCGCGATCAAGGAGAAGGTGAGCGACGCGCTGAGCGCGGTGCATATGAGCGGTTTTACCGACCGCAACCCTTATCACCTCAGCAGCGGGCAGAAGAAACGCATTGCCATCGCCACCGTGCTTTCGATGCAGCCCGAAGTTCTCGCCTTCGACGAACCCAGCGCCGGACTGGATCCGCGCGCGCGCCGCGAGTTGATCGAACTGCTCGAGGAACTACCGCAGACAATGGTCATTGCCACCCATGATCTCGAGCTGGCCCGCAGTTTGGCTCCGCGCACGGTTTTAATGAACGCAGGCAGGGTAATAAAAGATGGAAAAACAGATGTTATTCTGGGAGATTCAGATTTGTTGTCTACGAACAGCATGCAATAATCGGTTACTTGGAATCGATTATTTCTTCCTCGGATTCTTGCGCAGCGGCACCGCGAAAATCACCACGAACATCACCAGCAGCGGCCCGAAATACTTGCCATAATCCGCCACCACGTCCACGAAAATATCGGGTTTCCAGAAAAAGAAGATCAGGCCAAGCACCACCAGCAGCGCCAGGTTTCTCATCAAATTGATCGCGAATTGCAAGCCCCACCTCCCGTTTGAGTCATTATAACCCGCCAAGTCAATCCCCAATCAAGAGAATGCTGTGAGCTTCCCGTACATGGAATTGTGTCACCGCGTGCAAGATCGCGTTTACTTTTTCCGCTTGACGATAATGATGACGATCCCAACGATGACGACCAAACCGATCAACACCGGGATGAGAATCCCACTTAATGGCGATGCAGCACTGGCTCCCATTGTTTGTCTCCTGTCAAATGATTAGTTTGAATGTTCCAGCCAACCCGGAGTTGTAATCCAGTCGCGCTCCGGGTTGATCATGAAGGCTGGTCAATTATACAGTCAACCCCAGGCTCTCGGGCAGCGTTCCCGCCCAGGTCTGGATGGCGTTCCAATCGCGGAAATCGCCGATCGAATCCGGATCGCTTTCGGTCATATTCGACATCATCATTCTGAACAGGGGAGAGAGAGTATTGAGATCCAGTTTGCCGGCAAAAAAGGCGGTGCTTTTGCGGTTGTTCAGCAGCGCCAGGAAGGGAGCCGCGTATTTTTCGGCGTCAGCGGTTCCTTTTGTGGCGGCGTCTTTCATGGCCAGCCCCACGGTGAACGCAGCCGTCGGGAGCTTCGCCAGCTCGTTTTTGTGACGGTTCGCGAAAGTCATCATTTTCCCCAGAGGTTTTAATATACGGATGGCCGTGCCCAGTACCACAGCATCGTATCCCTTCAGGTTGCGTACCTGCCTGACCGACTGTACATCGACGGTCAATCCCTTATCGGTCAGCACCTGCCCGATCTTCTCTGCCACCTCTTTGGTGGAACCGGCTTCACTGGCATATACCACAAGACATTTTTTACTCATCAACTCCTCCTCTGATTTCCTTTACACAAGAAAGGTATATATCATATACGCAGTTGAACCGGTAAAAGTGTTTCCCATTGCAGAAAATTTGGCAGGTCATTCCCCGGCGTGGATCACCTGACGCACGAAATCCTCAGGCATCGAACTGCGGCGGCTGACCTCCGCGTACGTCAAGCCCTGCGCGTGCAGGCGCCGCACCGTCGCTTCCATGGTCTCGCCCACCTCGACGATGAACCCGTTGGGGTCGTAGAAGCGCAGCACCCGCTGCGCCCACGGCTGCTCGTGGATCTCGTGGATGAACTCGACGCCGGCAGCCTTGAGGCGCTGCTGCAGTGCTTCGATCTCGTCCTCTTCGAAGAACAGCTCGCCGTTGTTGGCCTTTTTGACGATGGGGTAGTCGGCCGGGCTGCCGAGCAGACCCTGGAAATGCTCCGCCTGGTGGAGGGTCAGCCCGGACTCGAAGGGGATGTCCACCCCGAAATCGAATTTGATCTTCTGCCCCAGCGCCTGTTCATAGAATGCGCGCGAGGCGGCAATGTCGTCCACCGTGATCAATATACCCGAGTATTTCACCATGTTATTCTCCCTCTTGCTTGACCTTGCGGCC
>CAYWCH010000358.1:0-2664 GCA_964456715.1 uncultured Anaerolinea sp.
ACTGCGGTCGCCGGTGGTCTCTTAAACCGCCGTTTCACCCTTGCCCTTGCGGGCGGTATGTTTCTGTGGCCCTGTCTGGCAGGTTACCCCGCCCCGGGAGTTACCCGGCGATGTGCTCTATGGAGTACGGACTTTCCTCGAAGCACGGATGCCTCGCGGTCATCTGGTCAACCTGGCAAAACCATAATAACGTCAACAGGCGCTTCCGTCAACTACCGGATGAGCATAAAATAGTTAATCAAAATTATGTAACTCATAAGATTCCATTTAGTCTATAATTTGGAATAGAAAAGCTGCGGTTTGGATGGAGGATCTATCATTCGAAATCGTTGTTTATCAAAATCAATTCAAACGAGGTTCTAATGAGAAAACCAGTTGTTGCAGGAAATTGGAAAATGAACAAAACCATTGACCAGGCGAGCGCTCTGGTTCAAGAGCTGCTGCCGGGTTTGAAATCCGTGCCTGAGGTGGAACGGGTTATTTGCCCGCCGTACACCACTCTGATGGTGCTCTCAGCGCAACTGGCAGAGAGCGGCGTTGGACTGGGTGCCCAGAACATGCACTGGGAAGCCTCAGGCGCGTTCACCGCTGAAGTATCGCCCCAGATGGTCAAAGAACTCTGCCAGTACGTAATCATCGGCCACTCGGAACGCCGCCAGTATTTTGCCGAAACTAACGAGAGCGTCAACAAGAAACTGAAAGCTGCCCTGGCCATCGGTTTGACCCCCATCGTCTGCATTGGCGAAACCCTGGCTCAATACGAAGCCGGTGTAACGAAAGATGTTGTGACCCGCCAGGTGCTCGAGGGTCTTAAAGAAGTCGATGCTGCCCAGGCTTCACAGATCATTGTCGCTTACGAACCGGTGTGGGCGATCGGAACCGGCAAGGCAGCCACTGCTGACGGCGCCAACTCCGTTCATCGCGATTTCATCCGCCCGGCACTGGCTCAATTATGGGGATCCGCCATTGCTCAGAGCATCCGTATCCAATACGGTGGTTCGGTCACCGCAGCCAACGCAGCAGAGCTATTCGCCCAATCGGATATCGACGGCGCTCTGGTTGGAGGCGCCAGCCTCAAACCAGACTTCATCAAGATCGTCGAAGCAGCCAGAAAATAGGCATGAAAAGACCCCGGAACTCCGGGGTCTTCTTCAATCACTAAGCAGTGCCGAATTGTCGATCGCCAGCATCGCCCAAACCAGGCACAATGTAGCCGTGTTCGTTCAGGCGTTCATCCACTGCTGCCAGGTGAATGGGCACATCCGGGCACATCTTGTTCATCAGCTCGATCCCTTCGGGAGCGCCGATGAGGCCGACGAACTTTATCTTCTTGACTCCCCAGCGCTTCAGCACTTCCACGGTGGCCGTGGCTGATCCGCCGGTTGCCAGCATGGGATCAAGAATGAAACACATCGAGACGGTGGGCTCGGTCGGCAGCTTGTTGTAGTATTCCACGGGTTTAAGGGTATTCTCGTCACGATACAGACCAATGTGCCAGACCTCGCCGCCAGGGACCAGGTCCCAGAAGGCGTCCACCATGCCTAGTCCGGAGCGGAGGATGGGGACCAACCCTACTTTGTCTTTAAGAATAGAACCGGCTGTTTTCGTCAATGGGGTTTGAACGTCAGTCGGTTCCAATGCCATATCAGCGGTGGCTTCATAAGCCAGGAGTATGGATAATTCCTTTACAAGTTGACGGAATTTTCTTGGATCGGTGGCGACATCCCGCAGGATGGCCAGTTTGTGAGCGATCAGTGGATGAGAGGAAACGAAGACATTTTGCATAAACGCTCCTTAAGATTTTTTTTATTATAGCGTGAAAGTAAATGTCTGCGGCAATTCTTAAGCAAGATTTTCTAGATTTCCTGATTCATCGAGTAAGGCAGACTGAAATCTGCGTGTATAATTTAGCGTATGGTGACTGAATCAATACGCATTACTGACCCCGAGAGTAAACCCGACGACCGCCTGGATCAAACCATGCGGCCAACAACATTGTATGACTTGATCGGGCAGGACCAGGTCAAGGCTAACCTGGAAATACTTATCGCAGCCGCACGGCAGCGCAACGAACCGCTAGACCACGTGCTTTTCTACGGGCCGCCCGGATTGGGAAAGACGACGCTGGCACATGTGCTTGCCAATGAAATGGGCGTGAACATAAAGGTCACCTCAGGACCTGCCATCGAACGCAGCGGGGATCTGGCGGCCATCCTGACCAATCTGAGAGCAGGGGATATTCTATTCATCGATGAGATCCATCGCCTTGGCAAAGCGGTGGAAGAGATCCTTTACCCGGCCATGGAAGACTACTCACTCGATATCGTCATCGGCAAAGGGCCGGCAGCGCGATCGATCCGACTCAAGCTGCCGCGTTTTTCGGTGATCGGCGCCACCACAAGATTGGCTCTGATCACTTCTCCACTGCGTGCGCGTTTTGGCGCGGTCTACCGCCTGGATTATTACGATCAGGCATCGGTGCAAAAGATCGTCAAACGAGCTGCCGGATTGCTGAAAGTGGAAGCAGATGAGCAGGGTATCGCCGAGATCTCCAGACGGGCCCGCGGCACACCGCGTGTTGCATTGCGGCTGCTGCGCCGTGTGCGTGATTACTCACAGGTGCGCGGTAATGGTAAGGTCGACGCCCGTTGTGCCAGTGAGGCG
>CAYWCH010000359.1:0-423 GCA_964456715.1 uncultured Anaerolinea sp.
AAATCCTTCACAACTCCCACGATAGTAAATCTGTGTCCACTTCCGGAGGTAATGATTTTGCCAATGGGGTCATCGAAACCCATTATCTCAGCAGCTTTTTCATTGATCACCGCTTCAGAATTTGAAGTTGACGACTCATTAAGGGAAAGGAAGCTCCCATCCTTAATCTCAAGCTCGAATGTTTTGGCATAATCCTTATCGGTAAAAAGGACACTGAATGGTGTTTGTTCATCTGCTTTTTTCCCTTCCCAATCGATATCTCCTGCAGTCGACCAGTTGTTTATTACCCATTGGTGGTCTGTAAGTGTCAGACTTAATATATCAGGATTCCGGGCGAGTTCGTTTCTCAGGGTTTCCCGCTGTATACCCTCAGTAAAGTCAAAATGGCCCACATCCTCCATATTGATGCCAAGGTCTTTGTTT
>CAYWCH010000359.1:433-2655 GCA_964456715.1 uncultured Anaerolinea sp.
CTGGGATCTTATAATTAAGGTGCATATGATAAAAAGGAAAGAGAGAGTAAATTGTATAACGACCAGTAGTCTTCTGAATCCGGCATTGCCAGGATTTTTCATCATATTGCCTTTCATTATGTTTATGGGCTCCAGTGATGACAGATACAATGCGGGATAAGTTCCTGCGAGCAATCCGCAGAAGAGTACAATGGAGATTAAAACCGCATATAATCCGATGCTTTTATAGTTGAGGTTTGTTTGTGAGAGCATGATATTATTAAACAGGGGCAACAGCAGCTCAACCAGGATCATTGCAACCAGAACGGCCAGGGTTACTATCAAAAGTGATTCTCCCAGGAACTGGACGATTATTTTGCTTTTGCCTGCCCCTGCCACCTTCCGGAGCCCAATTTCCTTAAGCCTCCCGGATGATTGGGCAGAGAAAAGATTCATAAAGTTGATACAGGCAATTGTGAGTATCAGCAGTGCAACAAGGCCTGCAATTCTTACCTGGGTAATATTGCCCCGCTCTATGTCAAGTGCATATTGTCCCCGGGAATATAAATGTATCTTTAATAAGTTCTGAAGGAAAATTTCAAAATTTGATCCATCCAGTTTTCCGTTTGTGATCCCTTTGATTTTCTCCTCAACCAGTCTGCTGTCAACCCCCTCACTAAGCTCAATAAAAGTGTAGTTAGTTGCATGGTTCCAGTTGGTGAGGTCAGCGCCATTTATTGTTTTCAGGAACTCGCTGGGCACCAGACAATCAAGATAGAAGTGACTATTTCGCGGCACATTCTTTATCACTCCGGTTACTGTGAAAATATGATTCGGCCATACGGTCATTTTTTTACCAAGCGGATCTTCGCTGCCGAAATATCTGTCAGCCATATCTTCAGTAATAATAATTTCATAAGGTCCGGTTAAAGCGCTCTCTTTGTCTCCGCGGATAAACTCGATATTGAACATTTCCAGAAAGTCCCTGTCAACTGTTGCCAGAGTTCCTTCGACAAACACATCTCCCTTTGAAAATGTTTCCCAGAAATTATGGTATCTCGAAGACCTTATTATTTCCGGATAATCATCTTTCAGAGCTGATGCCAGTGGATATGGCGTGAGAGCCACCTGTTGAATTTTGCCGTCGGAATTTTGCCTAGCAATCACACGATACAAACAACCGGCATTTTTATGAAACCGGTCATAACTTAACTGATACTTAACCCATAAAAGAAGCAAAATACTCAGGGCCATACCTATAGACAAACCCGTTATGTTTAAAACGGAATAAACAGGATATCTCCTGATATTACGTAATGCTGTTATGAAAAAGTTCTTTAGCATAACAATTCCAATATAGTAATTGGAATCAGGTTTTCAATTATCATACCGGAAATTATTTTCTTACTGATAATAAGTTGTTTAAATAGAGAAAATCGATTAATTATGTTTACATTTGTCTATAATAGCGACACGAAATGTCTATAAAATGGACATGGTAATATAGAAGTAAATTAAGAATCATGGAAGGCAAACTGCTGATTGTTGATGATCACAAACAGGTACTGAAAGCCCTTGTTCAATTACTTGAACCTGAATTTGAAACTGTTGCAGGCATTTCAAATCCAAATCAGATCATCGGTTGTTTGAACAGGGAGAGGTATGATGTTATTTTACTTGACATGAACTTTTCGGCCGGTATCAACACGGGCAACGAAGGTCTGTACTGGCTTAACCGGATATTGAAATCGGATCACTCGGCCGTAGTGGTTATGATCACAGCCTATGCCGATGCCGATCTGGCTGTAAGGGCAATAAAGGAAGGCGCAACCGATTTTGTTGTAAAACCATGGGACAATAATAAGCTGATAGCCACTCTTCAGGCTGCTCTCCGGCTGAGGCAGTCAAAAACAGAGAACAACAGGTTGCGCGACAGGCAGAAGCAGTTGATCCGCAAAAACATCGGGCAGGCCGGCCCCATGATCGGAAAGTCACCTGCAATGCAAAAGGTTTTTCAGCTGATGAACAAGGTGGCCGGAACGGAGGCAAATGTCCTTGTCGCCGGAGAGAACGGTACCGGGAAGGACTTGATCGTCAAAGCTATTCATAATAACTCGCGCAGGGCCGATGAAGTGTTCATAGGCATCGACATAAACACGATCACCGAAACACTTTTTGAAAGTGAAATGTTCGGGCATGTCAGAGGAGCATTCACCGGTGCCGGTGAGGACAGGACCGGATGG
>CAYWCH010000360.1:0-2652 GCA_964456715.1 uncultured Anaerolinea sp.
GCGAAGATCGTATCTCTCGTAGCATTCGCGTTTTACAGCCGCTCTCTGCTGAAACTCCGGTCACGAACGCGGTCAGTGACGCTCTTCATAAAGCCGGTGAAGTCCTGGCAGGGATGATCCGTATACCGGTGGCTGGTCGTATCGTGGCCAGTGAACCACTGCCAATGCCGCCCTCAGATTTTGATTACATGGATCCCGAAACCAGCATCGACATCGCCCGCAGCCTGCTGCCCACCCGAGACACGACCGATCTGTTCGCCCTCGAAGTGGACGGCAATTCCATGGTAGACGCAATGGTCAATGACGGCGACATCGTTATTATGAGGAAAGCACAAACTGCCAACAATGGTGAGATGGTGGCTGTCTGGCTTGATGACAAAGACGAAACCACTCTGAAGTACTTTTACAAAGAGAACAACGGCATTCGCCTGCAGCCGGCCAACCCGACCATGAAACCCATCTTCGTTGAGAATCCAAAGGCACTGCGGATCATGGGTAAGGTCGTCATGGTCATTCGTCAATATGGTGGAGTTGCCGCTTAGTCAATACTAGCTAAAAAAAATCCTCCCTTGCGGGAGGATTTTTTTATTCTTATTGTAAAACTAGGCAAGTTCAACAACGGCACCGGCTGCTTCGAGTTTGCTCTTGGCATCGGTGGCTGCTTCTTTACCAACTGCAGACAGAACTTTGGCACCAGCGGTTTCAGACATGGTTTTGGCTTCGACGAGGCCAAGGTTGGTCAGAGTGCGGATGACTTTGATGACTTCGATCTTCTTGGGGCCAGCGTCTTTGAGGACGACATCGAACTCGGTCTTTTCCTCAACAGGTTCAGCGGCGGCGGCGGCAGGGCCAGCAGCAACAGCGACGGGAGCGGCAGCAGAGACGCCCCATTTTTCTTCCAACATTTTTACAAGATCTGCAGCTTCGAGAACAGTGAGCCCGCTCAACTGTTCAGCAATTTTTTCTAAATCAGCCATTTCAAATACTCCTTCGTATATTGTTTAAAGATTTATTCGACAGCTTATCAGGCAGCGGTTCCCGCTTTTTCTGAATGAGCTTTGAGAACTGCCGCCATTGAGCGGGCAGGTTCGTTTAGTGTACGTACAAGCTTGGTCGCCGGAGCTGAGATGACACCCAGCAGCATGGCGCGCATGACCGGCATGGTCGGGAGATCTGCCAGAGCTTTGACCTGTTTATCGGTCAATAACTCTTTGCCAAGATATCCGCCTTTGATCTTGATTTGATCGCTTCCCTTTGTGACTTCAGCGAATGCTTTTGCCAAACCGGGAACATCGTCAAACGCAAATCCAACCAAAGAAGTGGTCTCAAGAAATGCATTTCCGGGAAAACCCTTGGCATTTAACGAGCGGCTGAATAAAGTGTTCTTTACCAGGTGGACTTCACTTCCGGTTTCGCGAACTTTGTTACGGAAAGCGTCGATTTCTTTCATGTTCATCTTTTTATAGGTGAGCACGAATAAGGCCTGGCTTTTTTCCAACCACTGTTCGTATTGGGCGGACATTTCACCCTTTCTCTGCTTTGTAAAGGCCAATGAAAATTACCTCCTTCCATTAAGAATAAAAAGTCTTTGTCTGGCATTACCAGGCAAAGACTCTTCAAATGCCAGATGGCATTTTGTTTTCGTTAAGTCTTCACCTCGGCGGGAAATTAAGCCTTTTCAGGCACCAGCTTTCTTCGGCGAATGTTATTATCGCTGCGAAATTATATCACTATTCTTCTTTAGTGATCGAAACTGCCTGCAGTGGATCCACTTTGACGCCAGGGCCCATGGTAGCGGCAACCGAGATCTTTTTGATGTAGACACCCTTTGCGCCTGATGGGCGAGCCTTCTTGATGGCTTCCATCAATGCGGCAAAGTTCTCGAATAGTTTCTGTGCATCGAATGACGCTTTACCGATGATGACATGGATATTGGCGGTTTTGTCCAGACGGAACTCAACACGTCCGGCTTTGGCTTCTTTGATCACGCGCGGCAATTCATCCGGTGAACAAACTGTTCCGGCTTTCGGGTTCGGCATCAATGAACGGGGGCCCAGCACACGGCCGAGTTTGCCAACTTTACCCATCATATCCGGGGTGGCAATAGCCACATCAAAATCGGTCCAACCGGCAGCGATCTTATTGATCATTTCATCGTTATCGCAAACGAAATCTGCACCGCCTTCGTTGGCTTTGGCCGAACCTTCACCCTGGGTGAAAACCAAAACACGTACGGTTTTACCAAGGCCATTGGGAAGAACGACCACATCACGAACCTGCTGGTCCGCCTGACGCGGATCCAAACCGGTGCGTAAGTGTACTTCGATAGCCGAATCGAATTTTGTGTAGGCTGTTTCTTTTGCGAGTGCTACTGCATCTTTTGGTGTGTAGAGTTTCTCACTGTCAACCTTGGCGAGAGCCTCTAAATATTTCTTACCGTGTTTCGCCATTTTTTCTCCTTCGTGGTACGAACGGGTAACCTGGTTACCCTCCCACAAACTATTTATCGACTACCGTCAGGCCCATGTTTTTGGCTGTGCCTTCAATTTGGCGCATGGCGCCATCCAGATCGATGGAATTCATATCTTTCATCTTGATCTCTGCGATCTCGCGGATCTGGGCTTTGGTTACTTTGCCAACCTTGTTGCGGTT
>CAYWCH010000361.1:0-2651 GCA_964456715.1 uncultured Anaerolinea sp.
ATTTGCTTCGTTGTAAATACACATAGATGGATTCCAAAGATATCTTTCCCCACCAGCATAAAGTCAGCCGGGTAATGCGGAGTAGCGTTAAAGGTCACGATCCGCTCGTTATCTGGTTGACCGGGCTCTCCGGCAGCGGCAAGAGCACCATCGCCAACGAATTGGAATATCAGTTGGTGACAAAGCATGCCGCCCACACCTACCTCTTGGATGGAGACAACATCCGCACCGGACTGAACGCCGGATTGGGTTTTTCGGACGATGATCGCAAAGAGAACATCCGCCGCATCGGAGAGGTTGCCAAACTGATGCACGACGCCGGGTTGATCGTGATCACGGCATTTATCAGCCCCTTCCGTTCAGACCGCGACAGTGTCCGCAAGTTGTTCGCCGCCGGTGAATTTTGGGAGATATTCGTCTCCTGCCCGCTGGAAGTCTGCAAGAAACGCGATCCCAAAGGCCTATACGTGAAAGCTATGAACGGCGAGATCGCGCAATTCACCGGGATCAATTCCCCGTATGAAGCCCCACTCTCCCCCGAGTTGGTCGTCGAGAGCGACCTTCACCCGGTGGAGGATTGTGTTTCGTCCATTTTAGCGAAGATGATATCTTCAGGTATTCTCAAGCAGTAAGCAAAGGATTCAGCATGGGTCATTTAGAAGAACTTGAAACCCGCAGCGTATACATCCTCAGGGAAGCCTACGCGAACTTTAAAAATCTTGGAATGCTGTGGTCCATGGGTAAAGACAGCACCGTGCTGCTGTGGTTGGCCCGCAAGGCCTTCTTTGGGCACGTTCCCTTCCCCCTGGTCCACATCGATACGCATTTCAAGATCCCCGAAATGATCACCTATCGCGACCGTTTGGTGAGAGAAATGAAACTAAACATGGTGGTTGGTACCAATGAAGAGGCGCTCGCTGAAAAACGCACCTTCCCCGATGGTAAAGTGGACCGGTTGACCTGCTGCAAGCTACTCAAGACCGAAGCCCTGACCAAGACCCTGAACGGCGAAGGCAAGCGCTACGTGTTCAACCACGAAACCGATCGCTACGAATTGGAGGAACACCCCGAGCCCTATACCGGTGTGATCGTCGGCGCGCGCGCTGACGAAGAGGGATCGCGTTCCAAGGAACGATATTTCTCACCCCGAGACCGCCAGAACGAATGGGATATTGCCGATCAGCCGCCGGAATTCTGGAACCAGTTCAAGACCGATTTCGCTCCCGGTACCAACATCCGCATCCATCCATTACTGGATTGGACCGAGTTGAACATCTGGGAATACATCCTTGCAGAGAATATCCCCACTGTCTCACTGTACTATAACCAGGGTGATGGAAAGCGTTACCGCTCGCTCGGTTGCTACCCATGTACGTACCCGGTCGAATCGAACGCCAGAACCGTCGAGGAGATCATTGAAGAGTTGAAGGTTGGAAAATTCGCCAATATCGCCGAACGCTCCGGCCGCGCCCAGGATAAGGACGACGGCGGCGGACTTGAAACCCTGCGGCGGGAAGGATACATGTAAAATGCAGATGGATGTCGATCTGAACAAAGATCAAATGAACGTGGTCTTCGTTGGCCACGTCGATCACGGCAAGAGCACCATTGTTGGCCGGTTGCTCGCGGATACCAATTCACTGCCCAAGGGCAAGCTCGAAGCGATCCAGGAAAAATGCAAGAAGAGCAGCAAGCCCTTTGAATATGCCTTCCTGATCGATGCCTTGAAGGACGAACAGGCACAGGCGATCACGATTGACGCTGCCCGTGTTTTCTTCCAGTCGAAACTGCGCAATTACATCATCATCGACGCTCCGGGGCACATCGAGTTTATCAAGAACATGGTCACCGGCGCCAGTCACGCCGAGGCCGCCATCCTCGTCATCGATTCCGCGGAGGGCGTGCAGGAGAATTCCCGCCGGCACGGTTACCTGTTGTGGATGCTCGGCATCAAGAAGATCGTCGTTGCCGTTAACAAGATGGACCTCGTCGATTTCAATGAAGCTACCTACAACTCCATCGTCAAGGAATACAGCGATTATCTGGCCGGCATCGGCGTGAAAGCCATGGCTTATATCCCGGTCAGCGGGCATGAAGGCGACAACATCAGCAACAAGAGCAAGCATATGCCCTGGTACAAAGGCCACACGCTGCTTGAAGCGCTCGACAGCTTCGAAAAAGAAAAAGCCACCCCCGATTTGCCACTGCGCTTTCCGGTGCAGGACGTGTATCATTTCTCCGATTTTGGCGACAACCGTCGTATCATCGCCGGCAACATCTCCAGCGGCAAGTTGAAGGTTGGGGATGAGTTGGTTTTTTACCCCTCGGGTAAACGCACCAAGATCAAGACCATCGAATCGTTCAATACCCCAAAGAAGACCAATGCCGAGACCGGACAGGCCGTGGGTATCACGATGCAGGAACAGATCTACATCAAACGCGGACAGATCGCCTCGCATGCCAACGATACTCCTCCGTTCATCAGCTCACGCATGCGCGCCAGCCTCTTTTGGCTGGGCAAGCAGCCGCTGGTGACCGGCAAGGAATACCTGCTCAAACTCGGCACCGCCCGTGAGAAGGTGAAGGTCGAAGCCATTCACAAGATCATCGATGCGTCCGATTACGCCAGCCAGGGTGACAAGAAAGAGATC
>CAYWCH010000362.1:0-2645 GCA_964456715.1 uncultured Anaerolinea sp.
ATGGTGACCACCTTATCTTCCAGCGGCTGGCGCAGCACCTCCAGAGCACGGGAACTGAACTCGGGGAGTTCATCCAGGAAGAGCACGCCGCGATGCGCCAGCGAGATCTCGCCGGGATGCGGGAAGTTGCCACCGCCTACCAGGCCGGCGTGGCTGATGGTATGGTGCGGCGCACGGAAGGGACGGGATTTGATGAGCGGCACGCCGGCGGGAAGCTGATCGGCCACGGAGTAGATGCGGGTGACGTCGAGCGACTCATCGATGCTCATACGCGGCAGGATGGCTGGCAGCGCGCGCGCCATGAGGGTCTTGCCGGCGCCGGGCGGACCCATCATGAGCAGGTTATGACCGCCGGCAGCGGCCACCTCCAGGGCGCGTTTGACGTGCTCCTGGCCTTTGATCTCGCGAAAATCGGTCTGCACCTGGGCGGGGACCTGGTCGATCTCCATCACGGCCTGCGGGGGGATGATCTTTTGCCCGATCAGGTGCCAGTAGAGGTCTGCCAGCGAATTAACCGGGATGACTTCCAGGTCGGGGAAAATGGCTGCCTCGGGGGCGTCGTCGGCGGGGACAAAGACGCGCTTGAAGCCGTCACGGCGGGCGACGGCGGCCATGGGCAGCACGCCGCGGATGTGACGCACGCTGCCGTCGAGGGAGAGTTCGCCCATCACGAGCGATTCCTTGAGGCATTCGGGGGGAAGCTGGCGGTTGGCGATCATGATGCCCAGGGCAATGGGGAGGTCGTAAGCCGAGCCCTCCTTACGGACGGTAGCCGGCGCCAGGTTGACGCGCACGCGCTTGCGCGGGTACTCCAGCCCGGTGTTGCGGATGGCGGACTGGACGCGTTCGCGGCTCTCCTGAACCGAAACATCGGGCAGGCCAACAATGATCATGGGTGGTTTGGGAATACCGGTTGTGATATCGACTTCTACATCTACGATTACCCCATCCAACCCGATAACGGCACAGGCGTTAACACGGGCAAGCATGGGTTAAGTGTAGAGGGGGAAGAAAAAATTGTCAATTCAATCCGGGCAACCGGATTGAATTGGTGTAATGGCGACAGCTTCAGGCCTTGCCGTAGTTATCTATGATCTTTTGAAAAATGACCATGTCATCGGGTGATATGCTGAGGATCTCGAAGCCGTGCACGTATTCATTGGGCATGATCGGATCGGCCTGACCCCAGATCGATTTGGCCTGGAACACGATGTACGGACGGCTGGAAATCGCCGAGGTCAAATCCAGACGCAAGGCAAAGGTGATGTTGAGGCGGATCGGTTTGGGACTCTCGAGTTTGAAACCCTGGGGGCTCACATCGGAAAGCCGATGCATTCCTGGTTGCTGGTATCCACCACGGGCATGTAGTATCCGAACTTGCGCCGTTTAATCCTTCTGCGTTCATTTTCCATGGAGTCACCTTCTTGATGTTTGGATGAGTGGATCCACCAATAATGAATTACCCGATTACAGCGAATCTGTGCATGTGATTAGTTTATTGGATGTAACTATTAAAGTCAACGGGGAATTAAGGTTCCAGATGCCGGGTCTCGATCGAAGGTGTTTTCTTGTGACGGACAACTTTAAAGTAGATAATCACCACCGCGATGATGTATCCCACCATGGCGTTCACGAACAACCAGTAGGGTCCCACCAGGTCAAACAGTTTGCCGCTGATGGGGGAGGCGATCATGCTGATGATGCTGCCGATGGCGACCGAGAACAGCGCCAGGATGGTGGCGATCTGCTGACCCGGCGCGCGCTCAACGACGAAGTAGGTACACGAGACGGCGTACATGCTGAAACCGATGGCGTTGATGAAACGGTAAACAAAGAAGCTCGGGATTGACGGATAGATCACAATGACCGACAAGCCGACGGCGTAGAAGATCCACGAAAAGATCAGGGTCATGGTGGAACCCTTGCGGCGCTGCACCCGGTCGGCCAGGAGCATCATGGGGATCTCGATGAGCGCGCCGAAGGTGCCGAGTTGGCCGATCAACGATTCGGAGGCTCCGAGCTTCTGCATGTAGACGGATTCAAAAGTGACGCCGTTTGCCAGAATGGAGACCACGATCAGCGCGATGGTGTAAGCCACCAGTTCACTGTTTTTGGTGATCTCGACGAACACCTGGCGCATCGGGATCTTAGGCTGCGTCAGCGCAGTCTGAGGGTCTTGTTTGACCGGTTTTGGGGTGCGGATGGCAAAGAGGATGAACGCGCTGATGAGGTTCAGGATGGCAAAACCGATAAAACCGGTGACCAGGCTGGTTTGCTGGATGAGGTAGCCGCTGACCGCGGCGGTGATGGAGAAGCCGATCGAGCCGACCATGCGGATGCTGCCATATCCGGCGCCCACTTCTCCGGCGGCTACGAGCGCCTGGGTCTGCGATTGCGGATTGATGCCGGAGCTGACCAGCGCGTTGAAGGCGATGATGATCGCCATATAAAGGAAGGTGCTCTGCTGGCTCAGCAGGTAGTAAGCGAGGCTGTTCAAACAAAGCGCGATCTGCAGCACCACCCTGGGGCGGCGGGCAACATCGTTCAGCCTGCCCCAAACCGGCGCGGACAGGAACCCCGCCAGCGCGTTGATCGTTCCCAAGAAACCAATCTGCGTTCCACTCAAGCCATTGTGGATATAGAAA
>CAYWCH010000363.1:0-773 GCA_964456715.1 uncultured Anaerolinea sp.
GATGTTTCCACCGAAGCTCTTTCATATCCTTCGCTTCAAAAGGCAGCTTACCGGTGAGCAACAGAAAGTACGTCACGCCCAGAGAATACAAATCGCCGGCGGCCGATGCCGGACGACCTTCCCACGTTTCAGGAGCATTGAAGAAGGGCGTCCCGACGCGCATCCCGGCCGACAGCTCATCCACTTTTTTTTCTGGGTCCAACTCGAAGCGGTCCATGATGTCGCGGTATTTCGTGTTATCCCAATCGGTGTAAAAACGGCTGGTGACCTCGGCGATAGTTCTCAGCTTCTTCTTGGGGTAAAAATCCACGCCGCCGAGCATGAAGCCGATCTTCTGCTTGCATTCGAGTTCGTTGGCTTCGAAATCCTTGCCGAAGACGGTCACACTGCCGCCGTCGGGATGGACCAGGCGCATCATGGATTTGAGCGTGGTGGTCTTGCCGGCGCCGTTTCGTCCGATGAACCCCATGATGTAGCCCTGGTCGAGTGAGAAGGACACATCCTTGAGGGTGAACTTTTCGTATCGTTTGGATAGATTATGTACTGAAAGAATTTCCATATTTGTTGACCTCTGTCAACTGTGTATAACGTATATACACAATATAACACTATTAAGAAGTTTGTCAAGGGGGAAATGGACAATCGCAATAAACGCGGATATCAGTTCGATTTATCAGATGGAAAAACAAAAAAGTCCCGAATAATTCAGGACTTTTGGCGGAGAGGGTGGGATTCGAACCCACGATGGCTCGGAGGCCATAACGGTTTTCGAG
>CAYWCH010000363.1:783-2639 GCA_964456715.1 uncultured Anaerolinea sp.
CCACTGCGGCACCTCTCCGAACGGCAAAATTATAACCGAATTCGCTTAGATTTCCACACTATCTTGCCAGTCGGGGATTTCGATCTGGTTGATACCTTCTTTCAGTAGTATTCCCTTGAATAATTCTGCTGTTTCGGGCTCGCTGTGCATCAAGAAGATCTTTTTTGCGCAGCTTTTCACGCCTCGGGCGTACTGGAGCAGCAAATCCTGACCGCCATGGGCGGAAAGCCCGCCAATGGTCTCGATTTCGGCACGTACGTCAAAAAGCTGACCAAAGATCCTCACCTGGCGTTCACGATCAGCCAGACGCCGTCCCAGCGTGTTTGGGGCCTGCCAACCGACGATGAGCACGGTGTTGGCCGGGTTCTCGATGTTATTGCGCAGGTGGTGCAGGATGCGGCCGGTTTCTGCCATGCCCGAAGCTGAAATGATGACCATTGGCTCACGGATATCGTTCAGTTTTTTAGATTCGTCCACCGATGCAACAAAACGCAGCCCTTTAAAGGCCAGGGAGGGGTGACGGTTCTGGCGAATCAACTCGCGGGCTTCTTCATCAAAATAATCGGGGAATTTCAGAAAGATCTTAGAGGCTTCGACTGCAAGGGGGCTATCCACGTAGACCGGCAGAGAGCTTAGATCGCCGTTGTTGATCATGCGGTTGAGGAAATAGACAATGTCCTGGGTACGCCCTACAGCAAAAGCCGGGATGATGATCTTGCCGTTGCGGCCGACGGTCTTCAATACGATGTCGCGCAGTTCTGTGTAGGCTTCTTCGATGCTCGCGTGAGGTTTGTCACCATACGTGCATTCCATAATCAGGTAATCGACATCACTACCGGGCAGGACCGGGCAGGGAAGGATTGGCATGTCCATACGGCCGATATCCCCGGAGAACCACAGTCTCTTGTGGCTGCCATTCTCGTTGATATCCAACACGATTGCGGCAGAACCCAGGATATGGCCGGCGTTGACAAATTTTACCGTTACCCCGGGGACAGGCGAGAAGGATTCATCGTATTTCACCGGGTAGTAACGCTTGCAGGCTTCTATAGCGTCTTCAGTGGTATAGAGCGGCTCCACCAGGGGTTCGCCGCGACGGGCATTTTTCTTGTTGGCATAAATCGCATCTTCTTCATGGATGTGAGCGGAATCACGTAGCATGATGTCACCCAGGGCGGCAGTTGGCGGAGTGGAATAGATCGGTCCTCCGAAGCCCATTTTAACCAGGTTGGGCAGGTTGCCGCTATGATCGATGTGCGCGTGTGAAAGGATCACCGCATCGATGGTTTGCGGATCAAAAGAAAACGTTCGATTTCGTTCGAAGAATTCTTTTCGGCGTCCCTGGAAGAGTCCGCAGTCCAGCAGCAGTTTCTTGCCATTCGCCTCGAGTAAATATTGTGATCCTGTCACTGTTTGAGCTGCACCGTTAAACGTGAGTTTCATTATTCCTCCTGTTTTTTCAAAACACCCAATATTTCTTTGCCAAAATGATGGGATCGGTATGGGATATCTTTCATGATCACTTTTAGATCATCCATGGTTTTCGGGGAGATGGACGCGATCATTTCCACCTGGTCGCGGGGTAATATGACGTCGGATTCCACTTTCAATTCGAGTCCTTTGTTCTTCCGCCAGTCGCGCAGTGCGTTCAACCTGTTCAAATATTGCTCATCTGGTTTGTTTTTTCGAGGCCGTTTCAAAGGGGGTGCAGTTTCACCCCGATAGATCGCGGAAAAAATACCTGTGCCATAACGTTCCAGCACCCGAACCGTTATCCCTTTTACACCGATCAGGTCGGTGACCGAGGTTGGATGAAGCTGGGATAAACGCACCAGCGTGTCATTGGAAATGATCTT
>CAYWCH010000364.1:0-2596 GCA_964456715.1 uncultured Anaerolinea sp.
CGAGTACGAGATCCGCACGATCTATCACCTGGCTTCCATCCTCTCCACCAAGGCCGAGTACAACCCCGAGACCGCTCACCGCGTCAACGTGGAGGGCACGCTCAACCTGCTGCGCCTCGCCGTGGAACAATCCTCCTGGCAGGGCCGTCCGGTCAAGTTTATTTACCCGAGCTCCATCGCCGCCTACGGCATGCCCAGCCTGCAGGTCAAGGACAGGGCCGGCAAGGTAAAGGAAGACGATTACCTCAAACCCGTCACCATGTACGGCTGCAACAAGCTCTACTGCGAGCAGCTTGGGCGCTACTACACCAACTACTACCGCCAGCTCGCTGCCGACTTCGGCTCCGCGCACGTCGATTTCCGCTGCCTGCGCTTCCCCGGCCTGGTCAGCTCAGTCACCATCCCCACCGGCGGCACCAGCGACTACGGCCCCGAAATGCTGCATCACGCCGCCCAGGGCCTCCCCTACGCCTGCTTCGTCCGCCAGGATTCCAAGTTGCCCTTCATGGTCATGCCCGACGCCGTGAAGTCACTGCTCGAGCTTGAAGCCGCTCCCAAAGAGAACCTCAAACAACTCGTTTACAACGTCACCAGCTTCTCTCCCACTGCCTTGGAATTTTACGACCGCATCAAGCTGGCCTTCCCCAAGGCCGTGGTCACCTTTGAGCCCCATGCAGCCCGTCAGGCCATTGTGGATACCTGGCCCGGTGACGTGGACGATTCCGCCGCGGCGCGCGATTGGGGCTGGCATCCCGATTACGACATCGAGCGTGCCTTTAATGAATATCTCATCCCCTCCATCAAGGCCAGATATTCCGCAAAATAGTCGAGGCGTTGCTTTCTCTCGCGTGATAGAATTTGACCATAAAACTGGGCAGGTACAGGTTTTTGTGCCTGCCTTTTATTTGGAGAACCCATTGGGAATTGTAGAACTGATACTCATCGCTGTCGGCCTTTCGATGGACGCCTTCGCCGTCTCGCTTTGTAAGGGGTTGAAGATGCAGCGCATCAATCACCGCCATGCCCTGATCATTTCTTTGTTTTTTGGCGGATTCCAGGGGCTCATGCCCTTGATCGGGTGGTTCCTCGGCAGTCAATTCGAACAATACATCGCGGCATACGATCACTGGGTGGCTTTCGGACTGCTGGCCTTTGTCGGGATTAAAATGATCATCGAAGCTGTAAAAAGTGAATCAGAAGAAGGGGATTGCAGCAACGACCATATTGATCTGCGCGAGCTGGTCATTCTTGCAATCGCCACCAGCATCGATGCCCTGGCTGTGGGCATTTCCTTTGCCTTTCTCGAGGTGAAGATCGTCCCGGCCGTGCTGCTCATCGGCGTGATCACCTTTACGCTCTCATATATTGGCGTAGCCCTCGGCAACCGCTTCGGCAGCCGTTACAAAAGCAAAGCAGAACTGGCCGGAGGGATCATCCTTCTTCTGATCGGATTAAAGATCCTGTTTGAGCATCTCGGACTGCTGAAATTCTGAGGACCAGAGGAATGAATTTGACCATGAAAAAAGTATTCGTCACCCGCAAGATTTACGCTCCCGCGTTGGAGCCGCTTCAAGGCAAAGTGGACCTGGACGTCTGGCCGCATGAGGAACCGCCCGCTCTGGACGTGCTGATCGAAAAAGCCACCGCTGCCGATGGTCTGATCACCCTGCTGTGCGATCCGATCAATGCCGATGTGGTCCGCAGCGGCGCGCAGAACCATCTCAAAGTGATCAGCCAGATGGCCGTCGGGTTTGACAATATCGCCGTTGCCGAAGCCAGCGCCGCCGGCATCCCGGTGGGGAACACGCCCGGCGTGCTCACCGAGACCACGGCCGATTTCGCCTGGGCGCTGCTGATGGCCGCCGCCCGGCGCGTGGTCGAAGGCCATAATGAAGTCCAACAGGGTATCTGGCGCCCCTGGGGACCCGAAGTACTCTGCGGTGCGGATATCTGCGGAGCTACCCTCGGGTTGGTCGGCTTCGGCCGCATCGGTCAGGCCATGGCTCGCCGTGCCCGTGGATTCAATATGAAGGTGCTTTACAACCAGCGTCACCGTGACGAGCAAGCCGAGCGTGAACTGGGAGCGGAATACGTTTCGCTCGATGAGATGCTTGAGCGTTCCGATTACGTCAGTCTGCACGCCTACCTCTCCCCCGAAACCAGGGGCATGATGGGCGCGGCGCAATTCGCCCGCATGAAAACCGGCGCCATTTTCGTCAACACCGCGCGCGGCGCCATGGTCGATCAAACCGCCCTCTACAACGCGCTGACCTCGGGCAAGCTGGCCGGCGCCGCCCTGGATGTTTACGATCCCGAACCCATCCCGCAGGATAGCCCTCTGCTCAAACTGCCGCAGGTGGTCATCACCCCGCACATCGGCTCGGCTTCAACCAAAACCCGCCAGCGCATGGCTTTCATGGCCGTCGAAAACCTGCTCGCCGGTCTGGAGGGTAAACGCCTGCCGTATTGCGTCAACCCGAATATATATGAAAAGTAGATCTACAACTGGAAGAAGAACGTCAGATCGTTCACGTTTGTGCCGGTTGATCCGGTTTTGATCAGCCCGCCACATTTTTCAAAGAAGGTGTACGCATCG
>CAYWCH010000365.1:0-2590 GCA_964456715.1 uncultured Anaerolinea sp.
CAATATTCATGTCGAGAGCGGTCTGTCTGGCATCGACATTGATGCTGCCCGCTTCGTGCGTGATGGCAATAATTATCGTTCTGCTGATTACGACACCGCCGCCAACAAGGTCGAACTGCAAGTGGAAACCGGCGCGGCGTCTGTGGAAATTCATTGATCTGGAGGATATGATGAGTAGTTCAACCAAACGAATCTTTATTGGCGCAGGTCTGATCCTGGTGGGAGGTCTCTTCCTCGCTCAGCAATTGCTCGGGCTGGAAATCCGCCTGGGGGCCGTGATCATTGGCGCATTATTCGCACTTGCCGCGGCTGTATTCTTATACGTCATGATCCAGCGACGCGACAACTGGTGGGCAGCCATCCCCGGCATGACCCTCCTGGGATTGGCAGTTTTGATCAGTTTTGGCTCGTTGTTTCCGAATTTCTTTGACCGCTTCGGCGGTAGCATCTTCCTGGGATCGATCGGCCTGGCTTTCCTCCTCGTCATGCTGATCAAACCCGAAAACTGGTGGGCTGTGATCCCCATGGGAGTGTTATTTACCCTGGCGCTTGTAGCCGGAGTGGGTGACAGTCTGGGTGGTTGGGCGGCAGGCGCCATCCTCTTCCTCGGCATCGCATTAACTTTTGCGGCGATCGGTCTAATGCCCACTACCCGCAATGAAAAATGGCCGTGGATTCCCGCCGGTGTCTGCGGCGTCATTGGCACCTGTTTCATGTTGACTTCCAGTCAAATGATGCAATCCGCCGCTGGTTTGATCTGGCCCGTAATTCTGGTGGCCTTCGGTATTTATTTGATCGCACGTACGTCCTTCAAGAAATAGAAGCGAGGTCATATGCAAAACAAACTGTATCGTAGTAACAGCAGTAAAATGCTGGGCGGTGTTTGCGGAGGTCTGGGGGTGTACTTCCGAATTGACCCAACATTCATCCGGCTTTTCTTTGTCATCTTAACGGTAGCCGGCGGTTTCGGCGTTCCCCTCTACCTGATCTTGTGGATCGTCATTCCCCCCGAGGGGCATGTCACTCCGCTCGGTCAGGGAGACCAGTTCAACAAAGAAGAGCTTAAAGATCGTGCCGGCATGATGCGTGACGACTTTGTCGGTGCGGTCAGTGCCCCCAATCAAAACGTTGTGCGCATCGTTGGTATCGGTCTCATCGCTGGGGGTGCATTACTGGTCCTGAAGCAGCTGGATCTTAATTGGCTGAGTTGGATGGACAAGATCAATGGCAACGTCATCTGGGCCGTCCTGATCCTGGCAGCCGGCGTGGCCTTGCTGATCCGTGGCACGCGTGGAGAATAAAAATGGACGAGAAAAAAGAAATCAGAAGACCAAGAAGTTTGTTCTTTCCCTTGTTGCTGGTGATCGTCGGTGTTTTCCTGCTGTTGACCAACCTGCACTATATTAAATCCTCCTCCTGGGATCTGATACGCACTTACTGGCCGTTGATCCTGGTTGCCGGTGGTCTGGACGGTCTGTATCGCCGCGACGGTTGGGTCGGCCCGCTGGTTTTGATCGGGTTGGGCACGGTGTTGATCCTGGGTAACCTGGGATACCTGGCCTGGGGCGGTTGGAACCTGTTGTGGCGCCTCTGGCCGGTACTGATCATCGCCTGGGGGCTGGACGTGGCATTCGGGCACAACCGGACCCTCTGGGGCACCGTCGCCAGAGTGGCTCTCGGCCTGCTGCTCGTGGGCGGCATCCTCTGGCTCGCGATGGCTTCTCCATTCAGCACTGGTTTCAAAACCGAATCGATCTCACAGCAATTGTCAACCGCCACGCCATCGAATATCAGTTTGCAGCAGCCGGTGGGTGAATTAACACTCACCGGAAACGCGGCGGAAGACATGCTCATTACAGGCACAGTCGTTCTGCCAAAAAGCATGACGTTGCTCACCAATTACAGCCATCCCTCTGAAGCGGCTGATTTTTACGCGCTGAAACCGTCGGGTGTGATCGTTTATACCCCCTCATCCAACCAATCTCCGTGGACCTTCAAGATCAATTCCACCCACATCATTTTCCTGGACACCGAAATGGCTGTTGGCAGCATGGTCCTTGATCTGGCAGACACCCAGGTTCAGGAAGTGGATTCAGAAATGGCCGTCGGTCAGACTGTGATCACCTTCCCCGCCAAAATGAACGTCACCGGCAAGATCGAAAGTGCCGTGGGTGAGACCATTCTGCGTTTCCCCAAAGGATCAAAGGTGACCATCCATTATTCAGGCGGGTTAACCACTGTCCAACTGGATGACGGCTTCTCACGCACCGGTGATGAGATCACCTCGGATTTCTCCGGTGATTACTCAATCGAACTGGACGTGGATCAGGCAGTCGGTAGCCTGGTCATCCAGTGGTACTAGATCGTTCTAATACTGTTTTTCGAGATTCCCTGCTTTTTAGATTCCCGGTTTCAAGAACAGAAACCGGGAATCTGAGAGTTACATTAAGTTGATGTTTTACAAATCCAGGTGGTATTCGCCGCAATTGGGACGTTTCATTTCGCCGGATTCCATTATAGCAGAGCCGGGGAGTTCACAGGGGTTGAATCGCTATGCGTATGCGAACAACAATCCAGTCAAATTCTCCGA
>CAYWCH010000366.1:0-2561 GCA_964456715.1 uncultured Anaerolinea sp.
CGGTACTGGCCAATGTACTTCTGGCCACGGATGAAGGCCGTCTGCGCCTTTCGGCGACCAACCTGGAACTCGGCGTCACCTGCTGGATTCCAGCACAGGTCCAGGAGGAAGGCTCGATCACCGTTCCGTCACGCACCTTCGTCGACCTGGTGGGCACCTTCCCGCCAGACATGGTGAATATGGCCCTCGACACCCGCACCCAGACCCTCAACGTCGCCTGCAACAGCTCCGTACACGAGATCAAGGGCATCGACGCGCAGGATTTTCCGCCCGTCCCCGTACCCGATCTCTCCGAAGGGATCGACCTCGACCTCACTTCATTTAAAGAAATGATCCAGCAGGTCGCTTTCGCCGCCTCGGTGGATGAAGCCCGCCCGGTGCTGCAGGGCGTGAAGATGGAAGTCACTGACAACGTCCTCACCCTGGCCGCCACGGACGGCTTCCGCATTTCGGTACGCAAGCAGACCCTGGTCAACCCCATCAAACAGGATTTCTCGATCATCATCCCCGCCCGCGCCCTGAACGAACTGGCGCGCATCGCCGGTGATAACGACAAGAACGTCACCATGGTGGTTCCCGCCGGCCGCGGACAGGTGATCTTCCACCTCAAAGACGCCGAACTGGTCTCGCAATTGATCGACGGCAACTTCCCCGATTACCGCGCCATCCTGCCCAAGAGCTACAAGACCCGCACCATGGTCTCGACACCGGCCTTCCTCAAAGCCTGCAAGCAGGCCGAGATCATCGCCCGCGAGGGCAACAACGTCATCCGCCTCAACGTGCTGCCCGAAGAAGGCGGCCCCGGCCGGGTGGAGATCAACTCGCAGACCGAAGAGACCGGCAAAAGCGACATCCAGATGGAAGCCGAGATCGAAGGCGGCGCCATCCTCATCGCCTTCAACGTCAAGTTCCTGCGCGAAGTGCTGGACGTGGTGCACTCGCCCAAGGTGGCACTGGAAACGAACACCAACAACGCTCCCGGCGTGCTCCACCCGGTGGGCGACGAAGATTTCGTCCACGTCATCATGCCGATGCATATTGGCTAAGGTGAATTGATTCAATGAACCCGATCCCCTCTCAGCCGAGAGGGGATTTTTGTAAAGGATCTAAAATGATGGAACAAAGATACCTGGAAGAAATCAAGAAGCGTTTCCCAACCGTTCGCAGCGAGGACATCAGCGAACACGACGCCGGTTGGGATTATTTTGTTTACGCGGTCAAAGGCGGGACCGCCTTCCGCTTTCCACGGAACGAATATTACGTCCGCCAACTGCCCAACGAAGTCGCGTTCTTACAGGATTTCGCACCGCTCAGTCCCTTGCGCGTGCCTGTACCCACCCTCGAACACCTTCCAGATGGCACACCGTATGTGATTTACGATTTCATCCCCGGCGAGCCATTCACGGTGCAAGCCGCGTCTTCCCTGACGGACGCGGAGATGGATGGGATCGCCAGCCAGTTGGGGGCGTTTCTGTCAGTGCTGCATTCCTATGCGCCGGAACGGGTGGCGCAGCTCGGTTTTCAGGTCACCGACCTCGCGGCCGCACACCGCAACCGGATCCGTGAGACGGAGGAACTGGTCTACCCATTGCTGACCCCGTCAGAGCAAAAATGGCTGGGCGAGCGGCTGGATCGTTTCACCAGCATTGTCGAGCGCCATCCGGTCAAAATTGTGCCCACCCACACCGATCTGCTGCCCGAACACATGATCATCGATCCGCAGTCGCACCGTCTGAACGGTGTGATCGATTACGGCGACCTGGAACTCAATGACCCAGCCGTCGATTTTACCTTTCTGGATCATTACGGAAAACGCTTTTTAACCGCGGTCTACAAGCATTACCTGCCCGCCAGGGATGAATGGTTCGAGATCAGACGCCAACTTTACGACGATTTTCTGTATGTACTTGGCCTGAAATACTCAGTGGAAAAAACAAACGCTGCCAAGATTCCATTCTACAAAAAGCAACTCTCCGATCATATTTTTACTGCGCAGAGAGGGGAGTAGGGTTGTATACTTCTTTTAACTCTTTACAAGATAATTATTTCTAGAAATAATTATGGATTTCCTTCCCAACTCTTCAGAACGATTATTGAGCCTGATGCTGGCCCTCGGGCAGTATCCCACCCTGGCGCCGCGTATCCGCACACGCATGCGTGAGGAGTTGTTCAAACGCGGTGTCATCGACGCGGCCTCCTTCGAAGCCCAGGTGCGCGACGAGGCTGTGCAGACCCAGCACGTGGAGGGCATCGAGGATCCCTACATCCAGGAACCCAAAGAGACCTGGGAGATCCGCCAGACTGCTGTGCGCGATCAATTGACCGACCTGCTCTTCAGCCGGCATTTGAATTTCGACCTCCTCGAGAGTTTGATCGGCGAAGTCATGCGCGAACGCGGCATCCCCAGCCAGGACAGTCGTCTCTCCTTCAATCCGGAGCTGGCGCCGCTTGATATGGTCTTCGAACAGGCCCTGACCATCGAGAACATGGGCGAGGCCGAGCGGGCCATTTATGAAGCCCGCCTCGAAGAATCGCGCGTGGTCCTCATCCGCACCATGATC
>CAYWCH010000367.1:0-2539 GCA_964456715.1 uncultured Anaerolinea sp.
AGGCTCTGCTGGGTGAGCGAAACCTCAACATACTTTTGACCGGCGGGAACATCAGGAGAAATGGGCGTCATTTCCTCAGCGGGGATCAGACGGACGTGCTGGGCGGGGACGAAATAATCCAGCGAATCGAAGGCGGCAAACATCTCGTCCTTGATGCGGTACCAGGGGTAACCATCCGGGCCTTCTTCAAGACCGACGACCCAGTGATTGGTTTCGTAATAAAGGCGGTAGAGCGGCGTCCAGGCGCCGTCTTTTTTATAGAAACTCTGCGAGTAGGGTACGGTGATCTCGGCGGGGTGAAGCTCGTCTGTCAGATTCTGGTTGACGGGGTTCAACCTTGCCTTCACCCGCTGGGTGTGATTCGAATTGATATAACCTCCCCAAACCTTGTACCAGAGGGGGTTGTAAAGCGGCTTCTTATCGGAGAGCACTTCCTCGTAGATATGGAAGACTTCATCGCGGTATCGTTGGAACTTGATCGTGCTTTCCTCGTCCGGTTGGGAGTAGACGCTGACCGAATTGATGGCGACGCGGGCCAGGTTCTCATCATCCAAAAGTTCACCGTAGTTATAAATGGGACGGAACGCCAGCGCAGCCAGACTGACGGCGCCAAGTTTGAGGAAATCACGGCGTGAGATGGTCGTTTTCATTGCCGTCAATTCTACCATTTATGCAATGCGATCATTTGATCGGTTTCGGGTCATCCGCATGGCGTCCCAGCCAGAAGCGCTTCCAATCGCCCTTGCTATTACTTGCCGCAAGCAACGTATAAAGACTTGCGGTGAAGAAACCGAGGGTGAGCATTAAAAGGGTCCAGATCAGCGCTGAGGCGATCGATCTTTCCCGGTAAATGATCCAAATGGAAAACAGGATGAAACCGACGTAGAGATCGACCAGCGAGACAATCCCCCAGGGCATGGCAAGCAGTTTTGAACCCTCAATAGCAAAATTACCACTGACAAAAGCATAGATGATGATTGACGTCATCGCGATAAGCCCGATGGCGGAGATCAGTTTTACGGTCTTCATTTTATCCTCGCGTTTACTTTTTTGGGAACCATGGAATAAAAGCGCTGGTCTGGCGCATGTATTCCGCGTATCCAGGTTTGGTGGTGGATAGCGATTTTTCGAGCAATGCCACCCCTGAGACTTTCACAAGGAATAGGGTCATCAGAATCGGGCTGAAAATGGTCCACCAACCGCCGGCGGCCAGGGCAATGGTAAAATAGCCCCACCATTGCGCGGAATCACCAAAGTAGTTAGGATGGCGGGTATAGCGCCATACCCCTGTGTTCAGAATTTTGCCTTTGTTCTCCGGATTTGCCCTGAATCGCACCAGTTGGGCGTCGCCGACGCTTTCGAAGAAGAAGCCGATACCCCACAACACGATGCCAATGATATCGAAGACCGTCAGATGGCTGGCAGCAGGGGACAGCTGGGCTACCAGGAGCGGGGTCGAGATGACCCACATAAGCAAGCCCTGCAGCAGGAAAACCTTGAAGAGGCTTTTGATCCACCAGGTGGTGGGCGATTCCTCCCGCCACTTCTGATACCGGAAGTCCTCCGGTTTGCCATAATTGCGGATGAGAATGTGCAGGGTCAGCCGTAGACCCCAGATGGTGGTGAGCAGGGTGATGATCCATTTGCGAACGATCCAGCCATCCGGACTGATGAAGAAATACAACCAGGCAGAGATAACGAACCCGAATCCCCAAAAAATATCCACGATGCTTGAATTTTTTAGAAGGAGGCTGACCAGCCACAATAGGATCATGATGGCCAGGATCACGGCGCCCCCGGTCAGGAATAGGTTGAAGAAAGTCATTTGAACTCCGATTGATTATTGTTGGACAACGACGAAACCGAACATGCCCGGGCCAAGATGCGATCCCAATACCGGGGTTACATCCACGGTGTAAGGGTCAAGGTTGGCGGGAAGGAGAGGAGCAGCCAGATCAAAGAGTTGTTCGGTCCGATCAATGGCATTGGTATGGACCAACCCCACCCGCTCGAGCGGCCCAAGTGATTTGAGAATTTTGAGCAGGTGATCCATTGAACCCTTCAGGGTGCGCGCGGCGCCCATCTCGATCTTTGCCTGATGCATCTGCAAGATCGGCTTGATCTGCAGCAGGCTGCCAAGCGTGGCCTTGATGTGAGAGACACGACCGCTGCGCTGCAGGTACTTGAGGGTATCGACTGCTGCGAAGGTGAATGTACGCGAGGAGATGTCTTTGGCCAGTTTCATCAGGCTCTCGAAAGAACCACCGGCTTTTGCGGCGCGCGCCACAGATTCAACGACGAGGCCGGTACCGAGCGAGAGTTGACCGGCATCGAATGTCTTCACCGCCGCCTTTTCAATGGCTTCGGAGGCAAGCACGGCGACATTGTAGATACCGCTGAGAACGGACGAAATATGAATAGAAATGACCCCGGAGGCACCTTTTTCGAGCAGATCGTTGTATGCCTTGATAAATGTACCAATTGCCGGCGCAGAAGTGGTGGGCGGGGGATCGTAGTTGGGCAGCTTCTCGTAGAACTC
>CAYWCH010000368.1:0-277 GCA_964456715.1 uncultured Anaerolinea sp.
AATCTGCTCAGGCTGCGCTCTCTTACTTAAAATCGCGGGCAGATGTTCTTGATATCGATCCTGAGATCTTTGAACAGATCGATATCCATATCCATGTCCCCGAAGGCGCCATCCCCAAAGACGGCCCAAGCGCGGGGATCACCATTGCCTCGGCGTTGATCTCAGCATTCACCGAGAGGCCGATCCGCAAGGAGATCGGTATGACCGGCGAGATCACCCTGCGCGGAAATGTGCTTCCGATCGGCGGAGTGCGCGAGAAGGTTTTGGCAGCGCATCG
>CAYWCH010000368.1:307-2519 GCA_964456715.1 uncultured Anaerolinea sp.
TGCCAAGGACTTGATCGAAGTGCCAAAGAAGGTACGCGAAGACATACAGATAATCTTTGTTAAAACCATGGATGAGGTACTAAAGGTTGCACTTTCTTCTGCAGGGAATAATGGCAGTCACATTCTGAAGAAACTCCAGGAAAAAAGCAAGAAAGCGAAAAAGGATAGCGCTTCGGAATGAGCAGGGATCACGGGTCATTGAAAATCACTTATCTCGGTCAGGCCGGGTTCATTTTTGACTGGGAGGGTATCCGTATTGTCATCGATCCGTATCTATCCAATTATGTGGTTGATGGAGGAATCGGATCACCCGAGCTTTTCTCGCGGGCTTTTCCTCCTCCTATCCGAGCTGGGGGAGTGACCGGGGTAAAGTGGATTTTCTTGACGCATGACCACGCAGATCATTGCGACCCCCAAACCGTTCTGCCCCTGCATCTGGCCAACCCATCCGCCCACATCGTCTGTCCGCGGCCAGCCGCAGAGCATCTTAAGAAAATTGGCATTCCGGACGATCTAATCTTTGTACCAGAAGTACTGCGATTACAAAAACCCGGATTTGATTTTTATGCTGTTCCCGCCGCGCATTATGGTTTTGACAAAGATCCGGGAACGGATGAATATTCATATTTCAGCTTCGTGATGAAGCTGGGTGAAAACTGGCTGGTTCACGCAGGTGACACCATCGATTATCCTGATTACACGGCAAACCTCATGAAATTTACTTCCAGGGTGGATGTCGCCTGCCTGCCTGTCAACGGCAGGGACGCAAAAAGGGAAGCAATGGGAATCGTTGGTAATTTGAACGGGGTTGAAGCTTTTTCGCTGGCCAATCGATTAAAAAGTAAAGTCCTCATTCCCATTCATAACGATCTGTTCGCGTTCAACAGTGAAGATCCGGAGATTCTGAATGGATTGGCTGCAAAGCATCTAGGTGAACTAAAGATTAGATGGCTCACCGCCGGAGATCAATTGGAGATATAAAAAACCACCCGAAAGGGTGGTTTTTCTTTGGTTATTTACCGCAGCAGCAACCTTCTTCGTCGCAGCCGTCTTCACAATCACATTCACACTCATCGTCGTGGATATGGCCGTGCTTGAGTTCTTCTTCAGTGGCGGCACGGATCGAGGCAATCTTGACTTCGAAATCCAGATCCTTGCCGGCCAGGGGATGATTGAAATCGAGGGTAACAGTGTCTTTACCGACTTCAACGATGACTGCTGACATGGCATCGCCTTCTTCGTCTTCCACTGCCAGTTCCACACCTTCCTCGAGCGGAATATCTTTCGGAAAATCATCCAGGGGAACTTCTTCGACTGCTTCAGAGTCGTAATCGCCGTAGGCTTCTTTGGCAACGACCTTTACTTTCTTCGAATCCCCGATTTTCATGCCGTAGAGCTCTTTTTCAAGGCCGGGGATGATGTTGCCTTTGCCCTGGATGAACTCAATCGGGCCATCCTCGGTCGAAGAATCCACGATCTCACCATCGACGGTGAGTTTATATTCCATGCTAACAACCAGGTCTTTTTCAACCTTTGAAAAATCAGAATTTGTTCCCAAAGTAAACCTCTTTCATAACAGATTAGGCGTGAATTGTATCATGAACAGGTAAAAAAACCAGTACAGGGTCTATAATTTATTCAACAAAGTTGGTATTTGATGTAAGAATTCACGGGAGAGTCAAATGTACCTGGTAACAGTTGACGAAATGCGATCCATAGAAAAATCGGCATTCGATAAGGGATTGAGCTATGAAACAATGATGGCCAATGCCGGGAAGAAACTTGCCCAGGTTATCGAAGCGCGTTATGCCAAAAAGCGATTAATGCTCGTGACCGGTTTGATCGGCAGCGGAAACAACGGGGGAGACACGTTGATCGCATTGACCTTGTTGCAGAAGAATGGCTGGAATACCGCAGCGCTGTTATTAAAGGAACGTGCTGAAGATCCTCTCGTCAAGGGGTATCTGGATACCGGTGGAAAAATGATGATAGCTTCTGATCGCGGTTTTGCAGCTAATGCGAAGATCGTTTTCAATGCCACAGGTGTACTGCTGGATGGCGTGTTGGGAACCGGAATCAAACTGCCGTTGAAGGAAGATGCCAGAAAGTTTCTGTCTTTATTCCGAAACGATTTGTCCGGGCAGATTGTGGTGGCGGTCGATTGTCCTTCGGGCGTGGATTGTGACAGCGGGGAGACTGCTCCTGAGACCCT
>CAYWCH010000369.1:0-2501 GCA_964456715.1 uncultured Anaerolinea sp.
ATGTGCAAAATTCGTAGTTGAGTAAACCATCCAAAAGAGGAGTCTGAAATGACTAATTATTCCCCCAAACCTGAACATAAATTCACCTTCGGTCTCTGGACCGTTGCCAACCGCGGACGCGATCCCTTTGGCGCTGAAGTACGCGGACCTAAAACCCCTGCCGAGCTGGTCTACCTGTTGGGTGAAGTCGGCGCATATGGCGTTAACTTCCACGACAACGATCTGATCCCCATCGATGCCACCCCCGCCGAAGCCGAAGCGATCAAGAAGGATTTCCGTAAAGCGCTGAAAGACACCGGAGTGGTCGTACCGATGGCCACCACCAACCTTTTCTATGATCCCATCTTCAAAGATGGCGCGTTCACCAGCAATGATCCCAAAGTGCGCGCCTATGCCATCCAGAAGACCATGAAAGCCATTGACCTGGGAGCGGAATTCGGCGCCAAGGTCTACGTCTTCTGGGGCGGCCGCGAAGGCGTCGAAACCGACGCCAGCAAGAGCGCAGTGGAATCAATCAAGCGCAACCGCGAAGCCATGAACTTCTTCTGCGAGTACGCGCTCGATAACAAATATGACCTCAAGTTTGCCCTCGAAGCCAAACCGAATGAACCTCGCGGTGACATCTACAACCCCACCACCGGCCACATGTTGGCCTTCATCTCCACCCTCGACCACCCCGAAATGGTGGGTGTCAATCCCGAGGTTGCCCATGAGCAGATGTCTGGGTTGAACTTCATGCACAACGTCGCCCAGGCCTGGGAAGCCGGCAAGCTGTTCCACATCGACCTGAACGATCAGTATCCCGGCCGCTACGACCAGGATCTGCGCTTTGGGTCACGCGACCTCAAGGCAGCCTTCTTCCTGGTGAAATTCCTGGAAGATGTTGGCTATTCCGGCTCACGGCATTTCGACGCCCACGCTTACCGCACTGAAGATTTCGACGGCGTCAAAGATTTTGCCCGCGGCTGCATGCGCACTTATTTGATCTTGAAGGAAAAAGCCGAAAAATGGAACAAGGATAAAGAGATCCAGGCAATCGTCAAAGAGATCAACGCCAGCGATGGTTCGATGGATAAATACTTCGGTAAATACTCTGCGGGCAAAGCCAAAGCGCTCAAAGAGCAATCCTTCGATCGCGCTACCATCGCCGCACGCGGCTTGAAATATGAAAAACTCGACCAGTTGACGAACGAGATCATTCTCGGTACACGATAGATCACGGAGCAACCATGGCTTACTTTCTGGGGATCGACGTTTCGACAACATCCAGCAAGGCGCTGATCATCGATGAAAAAGGGGCGGTGATTGCTGTTGCCTCCAGCCCTCACACGCTGCAGAACCCCAAACCGCTTTGGTCGGAACAGGACCCGCGCGAATGGTGGCAGGCGGTCTCCGCCTGCATCAAGGCTGCCCTGCAAAAAGCCGGCGCCAGCGGTGACCAGGTTGCCGCAGTCGGTTTGACAGGTCAGATGCACGGTCTGGTGTTGCTGGATGCCGCCGGTGAGGTTTTACGACCGGCCATCCTCTGGAACGACCAGCGCACCCAGTCGCAATGTGACGAGATCCATGCCAGGATCGGTAAAGAGAAATTCATTCAGACCACCGGCAATCTTTCGCTCACGGGTTTCACCGCTTCAAAGATCCTGTGGGTGAAGGAGAACGAACCTGAAATCTTTGGCAAGGCCAGCCATGTGCTGCTGCCCAAGGATTATGTTCGCTTCAAGCTGACCGGAGACTACGCCATGGACAAGGCGGATGGCTCGGGGACGGTACTTTTCAATCTGCACAAGCGTGATTGGTCAGATGAGCTCCTGGCAGCGCTCGATATTCCGCGCGCCTGGATGCCCCCCACCTACGAAGGTCCGGAGATTACAGGTCTTATTAATGAAGAAGGTGCTCTCGCAACCGGGCTGAAAGCCGGTACGCCGGTCATGGCCGGCGGCGGCGATCAGGCTGCCGGAGCGGTGGGTATGGGCGCAGTTGAACCCGGTGTGGTCGCGCTCACTCTGGGCACCAGCGGCGTTGTCTTCGCCACCACCCCCTCGGCATTGATCGAACCGGAAGGCAGATTGCACGCCTTTTGCCACGCCGTTCCGGGCATGTGGCATTTCATGGGCGTCATGCTTTCAGCGGCCGGCAGTTTGCAGTGGTATCACGACAAACTCGCACCCGAAATGAGTTTCGACGACCTGACCAACGAAGCCGCAGCCATCCCGGCCGGCAGCGATGGTCTGGTGTTCCTGCCATACCTCTCCGGGGAACGCACCCCTCATCCCGATCCGCTGGCCAGGGGAGCTTTCGTAGGCCTCACACTGCGCCACGGACGCCCAGCCATGACGCGTGCCGTGCTTGAAGGCGTGGCTTTCGGTCTCCTGGATGGCTTCAAGCTGATCCAAAATGCCGGATTGGGGAAGATCAGCCAGATCAGGGCTTCGGGCGGCGGTGTCAAGAGCCCGTTGTGGCGTCAGATCCTGGCCTCGGTGTTGAACGCCGAACTGGTG
>CAYWCH010000370.1:0-2501 GCA_964456715.1 uncultured Anaerolinea sp.
TTGACTACATGAATCGGTTAGGGACAAGGAATCTTCGAAATACCAACAGACTGGAATTTAATTGCGGCGGGTATGCATTAGGTTCATTCAACTGGTATCTTCCCTATGATGATAATGATAGACTCTATGAAGAAAAGGATACTTACTACTATAGAACATTCTATGATATGGTAGAACAGATTATTGCAGATTGCAGAGGCCGCGCAAGAACTATAGACAATCTTAAAGAATTAAAGGAAGGAGAATATGCGGTTGCTTTCAGAGTTGGCAAAGAAGACTTTCACTTTATGAAAATGGCAAGTAACGGCCATTGGTTTGAGAAGCGAGGAAGTAAACCAAAAATTTATACTGTAAAACAATCGGAAGTGTTTTCTGATAGTTGGAAACGATATGACACTTACGATTCTCAAATCCAACTATTCGCTGTCAAACCAATTTAATATAAGGAATCCCGTATAACAATACGGGATTTTTTTTATAAAATATTTTTAGACCTCGGAGGTCTAAGATTTCAAAATAAAATAAAGGGAACTTTCGTTCCCTTTAATTTTATCCGGTTACTATTCGCCTAATCATCTTAGTCATATTCAAATGAAGTTGGTCTTTGATGTTCCTGACAAATTCTTCATTTCTGTTATATGCCTTCTGAATCTTATAAGTAAGGGAATCAGTAATAAGAATGCCATCGTCCTTCATTATCTCCAATAGTCTGTCAGAATTTTCTTTGATATTTTTGGCTCGAGTATTGGCAACCAAAAAAGACAATTCGGTGTTTTCAATATCTTTTGTGGTTTTTGCCGCTTCAAGAACTTCAGCCATCAAACGGTTAAGAATGCGATTGTATCCCCACAAATTGTCGTAAACGATGAGGGCGATAGGATGTTCTGAACCGCAAAGTTCAAACACTTTTTTGAATACCGGGAGATTTTCCGTGATAGTTTCTCGAATGTCTTTGAATACCTTGCAATCTTGGACGGTTTCTTTGGGTTTCATTTTGGTCTTCCTTTCTTTTCAGGGAGTATCTCTCTCTGATGGGGTAAGTATACCATAACGGGGAGAATTGTCAATAGGGTTCAGGGAAAGAATTTTAGACCTCGGAGGTCTAAAATTCTTTTGTGGCGGGGTTGACAGATGGCCCTATATATAGTAGAATAGGCTTGACGAATGGGAAGGGAGAGCAAAAATGGACAGACGGCGAAATTACTTTATGGTTCTCGATACTGAAACGACAAATACCTTAATTGACCCTTTGGTGTATGATATTGGTTTTATTATTGCCGATAGGCAAGGGAACATTTACAAAAGAGGTTCCTATATCGTATCCGATTTATTTAACAAAAGTGAATATATGGAATCGGCATACTATGCGGCGAAAATTCCGGAATACAAAATCGACATTGAAAAAGGGAATCGTGAAGTAAAAACCTTTTTTGAAATTAAAATGATAGTTAGGGATTTGGTAAAGAAATATCATATTACTGATATCTATGCGTATAATGCGGGATATGATAGGAAAGCATTGAACAAAACTGAACGATACTTAACCAAATCAAAATTCCGTTATTTTCTTCCGTATGGAGTAAACTATTATTGTATTTGGAATATGGCTTGCACTACTTTATTTCAACAAAAAAGATTTAGGAAAGTAGCAAAGGAAAATTGTTGGTATAGTGATAAAGGACAAACAAAAACAACCGCCGAAATTGCCTATAAATATATGACCGGAAACTATAGTTTTTCAGAAGAACATAAAGGTTTAGAGGATGTAATGATTGAATATGATATAATGTTGAAATGTTTAGCACAACATAAAGTTATGGATAAGTCAATCGATACGTTGTGTTGGAAAAAGGTAAAATAAAGGAAAGGCACCTTGTGAAAAAAATCACAAGGCGCCGGAGCCTTAGACCTCGGAGGTCTAAAAAAATTTTTGAAAACTCCTTGACGGCCCGGGTTGCGCGTGGTATACTCTAACCACGGTAAGGGAAAAACCCTACCGAATAAAAAGCCGAAAAACGGCGAAAGGTTGACAAAATGGCTAAGGTTACTCAGACGATTCTCGACAAGGAACTTCGGGAAAAGATTGCTGGCATCGTGATTGATGCACTCGCGAGTGAAGGAATCACCGCGAAGGTGTACGGAAGCGGCAAGGTTACTTCCTCCCTGCCTGATTCCGCCGGGACTGTCCGCCCCTTTACTGTAGACGTGACTGTTCGCAAAGGTTCCCGCGATGGTGAACCCTTTGACGGGGATTATCTCGCGGAAGTGTACGAGGAAGAAAAGGTCAAGGCCGCGATGAAGGCCGCGGAACGCGAAGCGGAAAGCAAGCGCAAGCAGGCCGAGCGCGCCGCGAAGGACAAGGAGAAGGCCGAAAAGGCCGCGGCGAAGGCCGCCGCGGAAGCCGCGAAGGTTAAGGCCTAACCAAAAGAAAAGGGGATACGTAAAGTATCCCCTTTTCGGGTTTGAAAATTTAGACCTCGGAGGTCTAAAAAATAGTTGTT